>NZ_BLIJ01000032.1:0-33937 GCF_009811475.1 Alteromonas sp. KUL150 | reverse complement strand
GTTTAGAAGTGGTAGGCGTATGACAAGTTTAGAAAGTCCAACCCAGGATTGTCATTGTTAAATCCGCCGTTAGAAAAATGCATATATCGCAACGCTACGTGTTGCTTTTTATCAAGCTCCACAAAGATGCCAATACGATCTTCGAATTGATAATTTGACCCAATATCTTTGCCAGCCACTTCTTGATCACCAATATAACTCGCACCAATACCTGCCTCTATATAAACCGGATATTGGTCATTTAGCGTGGCAACTTGCTTCATAAAAACGGGAGTGATGGATGCAGCATAGCTTGTGCTGTGTGTGTCGTTTTCTCCGTATTCCCAGACAACTGCGCTTACCTCCCAATATAACTTTAAGTCGCCAAACCAGTCGGTTACAAAAGTTTGTTCCAAAGGCCTGTACGCAAACCGCATTCCGTCGATATCATCGAACCCATGCATATAGTCAACGCTTACAGTCTGTCGAGCTTGTACCGAATTCGCAGTAAAAGTGATAAAAAAAGAAAATAGTAGAAATGATATCTGTTTCATAATTGCTCCTTGATTTGGTAATCAATAAGCAAAATTTTCTCCAACAATAAAAGTTATATATATCAATATGATAAGATTTAAAACCCCTGGTTTAAGCGACTGTTTATGTGTTATTTACTGCGGTTATGGAATTATTACAAGGCTGACCACAGAACGTTTTTTGTAAGTCCCTGTTGTTTCATCAGCCGCAGAGTTAACTGCTTGGTTTCTTCAATACCATACTTATTTTTTATTTCATCGATGGTTTTTGAGTTGGAATTAAGAAACGCATTGAGTTCGTGAATAATGTCAGGATGTTTTAGTGTTGAAACGGAGAAAGACACCGTGTTGTAAGGAAGCGTTAGATCAGCAGTGAACTCGCCAATATTAGGATATCGACGAAGAATACGTTGAGCTACGTTGTATTCTATATCCATGGCATTGGCTTTCTCTTTGTTTAATAGTGATAACCCCTCATAGACGCTGTTCACACCAATTACGTTCACGGTATTTTCGCTGATTTGTTTCTTCCATTTAGCTGGGGTAAAACCGTCGGGAATAATGAGGTTACTCACAAAGCTAATGCCCTTACCCTTGTTTTCTGGTTTTACTAACGTAACAGCAAAAGTGTCTACCAGTGGGAGAGAGTAAGCCTTATCAACGCTATATATTATATGGTCGTTCCATCTAGGGTTATCTGGAAAAACGAAATCAACATTCCCTTTTTTTAATTCAATTTGAAGGCGTTTAACGGGCATGCTTAGGTAGATAAACTGGTGCCCACTGTGTTTTGAAAACGCTTCCAGTATGGCCCATCCTAAACCTTTTTCATGGGGTGAAGAAAAGTTGTAATAAGGTGAGTATTCAATATTTTGAGCGCCTACGATGTAGGTCTCGGCTTTAATAGTCGAAGAAAAAAATGAAACACAAAGTATTATCGATATAGTCTGAATAAAACGGTGTGTGCTATTGCCAAACCTCTTCAATTTGCAATCCTTGTTCATTTAAAAGCTGCTGTGTCAGTTTTTCAAAGTCCATTACGCCGTACTTCAACTTAATACTATCAATTAATTCGGGGTTTGAGGATATAAAATCATTTAGTTCAGCAATAACGTCGGAGTGGTAAAGCGTAGATAGAGAGAAAGGTATTTCATTGTGTGGAAGGGTCAAATCTAAAGTAAATACATCTTTCTCAAAATAAAGCGATGAGGAGTGTTGGCTCACAAAATACTCTAAATCGAGGGCGTCTACACGCTCCTGATATAAAAGATCCATTCCCTGTTGAATAGTATTTACCCATATAATCTTAGTACTTTGATTATTTATCCGCATTTGCCAATTAACAGGTGTGAACCCTAATGGCATGGCGAGATGTTTTATCGCCCCAATACCTTTTCCGACATTTTCTTTTTTAACAATAGTTCCTGTCATGGCATGCGTAAGGGGAGAAGAAAAGTGTTTGTCTTTCGACGTAGTAGTGCTGTTATACCATCCGCTGTTGTCAGGATAAACGAAGTCTACATTACCTTTAACCAGTTCAAGCTGAAGTCTTCGTATTGGTAAACTTACGTAAATAAATTCATGTCCAGAAGCGTCGGAGAATGCTTCTAAAACAGACCACGCTACGCCTTTATCAGCGGTGGAGGCAAAGTCGTAATGAGGAAAGTATGCTAAATTCTGAGCCCCAATAATGTACTTTTCAGCATAGACATTAACACTTAGCAGGGAGGCACAGAAAATCATAATCCATCGAATCATTTAAACTCCAAAATGATCACAGTTCTTTACAAAACGCTTTAAGTTTAATCACTTTGGTATTTAAAGCAATTAACTCGCCTCTTGATATAGAAAAAGCACGGGATAAAGAAATTAAGGTGCTATTACTTGAGAGTAAAAATGTCTAATGAAAATCTCGTGAGTTAAGCGATATTTTTTCTAACCAAGGTGTGCGATCAATAAGTTTACCAGCGATAATATGTATCACTCCCTCTTTGGAGCGTTCAATAATGCCATTAACTTGCAAAAGCTTAGCTTTTAAAAAGGTTTGTTGCTGCGCTCTGGCTGTGGATTGCCATACGACGACGTTCATATTGCCAATATCATCTTCTAAGGTAAGAAATGTGACGCCAGCGGCTGTACCAGGCGCTTGACGGCCCGTTACGGCACCAAGAACTTTAACTACTGATTTATTTTTCTTAGTAACGAGGGAATTAGACCAGCTAATATCTTTGAGCTGATGTTGTTGTCGAAGTAATGAAATTGGGTGGTTATTAACGGATAGTCCTGTCGATGCATAATCTTCGAGTAAATTTTCAGCATCACTGGGCGAAACATTTAATGTGCTGATGTTTTCATTAGTATATTTCTCTTCTGCGTCGAACAAAGGTAAGCGCGTTTGCGTATCCATTATTTTCCAGCGTGTTTCATAGCGGTTACCTGAAATGGTACGCAGTGCATCGGCGCTTGCGAGCGCTTCTAGTTCATTACTCTTGAGCGATAGCTGGTGTAGTTGTTCTACATTGACGTATCCCTTGTTAGACCTATTCTTCACAAGTTGTTGGGACGACGTTTCGCTAAGCCCTTTGATAAGCTTAAGACCTAATTGTATGCGCTTTTCTTGGTTTACTATAACTAGGGTATGTTCAGTGTCAGATTTGTTCACACAGGGAGCTTCTACGTGAATATTATGCCGCTTTGCATCTTGCACTAGCTGTGACGGCGTGTAAAAGCCCATTGGCCAGCTGTTTAATAACGCCACATAAAACTCTACAGGGAAGTAAAACTTAAGCCAGCAAGATACATAAGCCAATACTGCGAAAGAAGCGGAATGCGACTCTGGAAAGCCATACCCTGCGAACCCCTTAATCTGTTCAAATAAGTTATGAGCAAAAGTATTGTCATAACCTTTATCTGTCATACCTTTGATTAGCTTGTCTCTAAACTCGAAAATCCTTCCGTCCTTTTTCCAGCTCGCCATAGCGCGACGAAGTTGGTCAGCTTCACCCCCACTGAAGCCTGCGGCAACCATAGCAAGTTGAATGACCTGCTCTTGGAAAATAGGTACGCCCATAGTACGGGACAGCACCTTTTCGACTTCTTTTGAGGGATACTCGATAGTTTCGTTACCGTGACGGCGTATTAAATAAGGGTGCACCATATCCCCCTGAATTGGTCCTGGCCGAACAATGGCAATTTGTACTACCAAATCATAGTACCGACGAGGTTTTAACCTTGGCAGCATAGACATTTGGGCCCTTGACTCTATCTGGAAAACGCCGACGGTATCAGCGCGACAAATCATATCGAAAACCTGTTTGTCATCGCCAAGTTTAGTGATGAAGGGAATGCTTGTCTGAACGGGGTATTGCTTATTAATGAGGGCAAAAGCCCGGCGAATAGCGCTTAACATACCCAGAGCCAATACATCGACTTTTAATAGACCTAGTGTTTCTATATCGTCTTTGTCCCACTGAATAATCGTGCGAGCTTCCATCGCTGCGTTTTCCACAGGAACTAAGTCATACAAAGGGCCCGCGCTTATCACAAACCCGCCTACATGCTGTGACAAATGCCTTGGCGTGCCCAATAGAGATTCGGTTAAGTTAATAAGCTGTTGTACTCGTTTCTCTTGCGGATTTAAGCCGAGGTTGGCTAGTTGGGACTTCCACGGTATAACGCTATCCCGACGGTTTATTTGCTTAACAACAAAGTCCAGTTGAGATTCGCTAAAGCCTAGTGCTTTTCCCACATCTTTAAATGCTGATTTAAAGCGGTAACAAATTACCGTCGCGGCGATAGCGGTTCTTTCTCTGCCGTACTTTTTATAAATATACTGAATAATTTCTTCACGGCGTTGATGCTCAAAATCCACATCAATGTCAGGCGGTTCATTGCGCTCTTTTGAAATAAAGCGTTCAAAAAGTACGCTAATTTGTCTAGGGTCAACGGCGGTAATTTCTAAACAATAGCAAACCACAGAGTTCGCCGCAGAGCCACGACCTTGATATAGGATGCGCTGTTGTTTGGCAAACTGGACGATATCGTAAATTGTTAGAAAAAAATATTCATACTCTTGCTCGGTAATCAGCGCAAACTCTTTTTCAATGGTCTGCCTAATTTCCGTAGTAATACCTTCTGGAAAGCGAATTTTAATCCCTTCTTCTACACGCTCTCTTAAATAAGACGTAGGTGTGTAGCCTTTGGGAACAAGTTCCGCTGGATATTGATAGCGCAGCTCCTCCAAAGAAAACGTAAATAATTGGCTAAGAGCATTAGTATTCGCCACCCACTTTTCAGGATATAGCTTCTTAATTTTATGTATGGTGCGTAAGCTACGTTCTGCATTACTTAATGCACTTCTTCCTATCTCGTCAACGCTGGTATGAACTTTTGTGGCGTGCAAAATATGCTGTAGTGGTAACCTATCTGCGTGATGCATCAATACACCCGTACATGCAATAACAGGAAATGAGTAGGTAGATTGCAAAGCGTTATAGTGCGCAAATCTATGATGATCACGTCCATCTAGTAAGCGCTGCGCACCTATGTAGACGTCTATGCTGGGGTGCTTTAGCAGCCATTCTGCCCAATGTTTATCTTGGGTTTCCTTCTCACTGGGCAACCAGATAAATTTACAGTGTCGAATGGTGCGCAAATCCCATTCGGCTAGTTGATATTCACCTTTTTCAGAACGGCGCCTTGCATTAGTGATGATTCGGCATAGCTCACTGTAGGCAGCCTTATCTGGGCACAACAATACAAAGGATAAGGTCTCATCAAATACAAAGTAACTGCCCACAATAAGCTTGATAGGTAATTTTTGGTGGGTAATTTCATCGAAGGCTCGTACTATGCCTGCTACAGAGCATTCATCAGTAATAGCGAGAGCCTCGTAGCCAAGAAAAGACGCTGTGGTAACTAGCTCAGCAGGAGAAGAAGCCCCGCAAAGAAAGCTATAGTTGCTTTGACAAAATAGTTCGCTGTACTTCATGCTACCGTGCTTACCCTAACCACATATACCTAACAAAAAAGCCCTTGTACCCACCATCGAGATTCTTCATCTTTAAACACCAATAACCGGACACTCTGAGAGGTCTGCGCAATGAAGTAATCGCGCTTAGCAGGACGGTCGTGCCACCATTCGCTATTTAACCGTAAGGGCCCAAAACAAATTTGTGTTGGTTGAGTAAGTGGCATAGGAACATCAAAGGTAAAAGTAGGCGCAGTATCGCAAGCATAAGCATATTCAGATGCGTTCGGTTCGGTTACCGTCATATATTCAAACTGATGGCTGTTGGCTGCGCGAGGTTGAAAAGTGCTTTTATCACCTAGCTTAGCGTTTAAGCGGCCAATGAGTTGCTTTTGTGCCACATCATTAAATCGGTCGCTGAAAAAGTCGCCATTATGAGTATCTATTTCTTCAAATTGATGGCATTTAAGCTCAACAGCAGTAGCGGGTTCAGGCAATACAAGGTTTTCAATTTTAAGGGTAAATAACGGCAGCCAGCTTTTAACAGAAGACTGAGGTAGCGCAGATTGGATCTCAATATTCATGGGCGGCGCTTCTCTAAATTGAATGTATATGGCCACGTTTGATGTGTATAAATTTCTAGCTCGTAAATAATGAGATAAATGCTCAAGTTGTTGAGTCACAAAAGGCGTTAAGTGCTGTATGTTTTCTACGTCAAAGGGTAACAGTAAGAAGTTATCGAAGCGCTCTAGCGGCCTAAATAGCGTAACGCGGGGAAACGTCTCTCCTCTCAGTGCAGTCAGATACATAATGGTGTTATTGTCAAAGCGTCGACCTAGCTCTTGGACAGGCATGGCGAGTAACTGTTGCACTCTAGTAATTCCCACTCTAGCCAGCGACTCTATAACTTTAGGCGCCAGTGCAGTAAGAGAAAGAGGGCATGCATTTAACGCTTTTTTTATGTCATCAAGTGTATATACGTAAGTGCTGTACTTTTGAAGTGCCAGTACCTTTGCCGCTTCTATTGTCCACGCACAGCCAAAGTGGTAACGAACATCAGACTCCGATAACGCCTGCGTGAGGGTTTTCCATAGAGGCTCATGGCCACCGTAGTAATGGATTAAATTATCTAATCTTATAGCTAGTCCGCCTGCAGATGTGTGACTATCTAGCACAATGTCTGATGCCAGCGGATAAAGCCGATGTGCTAACTGCGTTAGCATATGTCTTTCGTTTTCTTCATTGAAAGGCAGTACATGTACATAAGGGCATAGTGCAGCCGCTTGCGCTAAACCATGCCCGATTTCAATGCCTTCTTTCTTTGCAATATCATTGCATTGAACAATTTTATTTATCTTACTGCAGTAGACGACAACGGGTGTGCTTAAAGGTAGTGACGAACCTTTATTGTTAGCATCATTACAAGACTCTTGATAATGCGCAGCTTTGCGCCTAGTCGCTCTATTATGACTATCTAAAGTAAGTTGGTAGCAGTAAATATAAGCCCATAGCATGGTCAGCTCACAGAGTGTAGCGCCTGATCAGAAAGCGTATTGTGCGTCATTGCCCACTTAATGGCGTTATTATCAGGCGTCCATTTGTGTGAAATAACAATGTTATCTTTAGGCCATCCATGACGCTGTTTGCGAATATTTACCGATAAAGCGTGCGAGGTTCCTTGCAGATAAAGATCTAAAGTAATAGGTAGCGCATCGTCGCTATAAGCTTGGGCGCTGCTTAATGGTCTGTTTTGTTGTTTACTTGACGATGACAGCGGCGGATGCACCGGAGTATAAAGCAAGCATAGGGCATCATTATGCGTCGCAGCTACCTGTAAACGGCGGGCTTCCTTTTGGCTTATTGCATTACTCCACAGCACCACGCAATGACAAGCTGTACTTTTTAGGCATTGCTCTGCCGCCCACAAGGACTCTTGCTGTGTATGCGTTTTTACTACAAGTACTTGTTGCGTCTTAAGGCCTAAATTTTCTAACCACGGCGACTGCAAACGCCCTGGAGGATTGATAAATACAACGAGTTTATGAGTACGATGCAGGCATATTACGTCTTTAAACAATGAGAGTTCACCAACGCCCGTTAGAGAAGCTATACGTACTAAGCCTGTAGAAGCAACGCCACCGTTAAGCGCTTTATCTAATAGCGGAAAACCTAATGAAAACTTTGTTTCATTTTGCTTTTGTTCTCTGGCCCGCCAAATATGAGGGTGGTTGTTAAGCATGGATAACGGTTTATTCATAGCACTCAAAATGAACTGTATTTATATACAGTATTATAGTGCAGCAATGATCCTTTTCAAGATTAAAGGCTCAAGCCTTGAAGCTTTTAATGCTAACTTATTGATTAGTTTGAAAAGGTAAAAGATTAAATCTTTAAGAAGAAGGGAGGTGTCAAGGGGCAGACGAGTATTTAAATTTTCAATTCAAGACAAAACAGCTATTAAGGCCTGCTGCTCTTTACCATACAGCAAAGAGCCGCCAGGCCCTGATAACGCTCTACTTGTGTTAATCAGTAAGCAGAACTAGCTTTCTTGTAAGGCCGCTGCAGATTGATTGGCTTTAGTAGTATTTATCGGTGCAGTAACCGTTTGGCAAAACGCGATAAAACCATCTGCTGTATTTTTTGCCCATACCATGCGCACATTGCTGGGCAGTGTTTTTACCATATCGCGAACCTCTTCAAGCGTTACGTCCTCATTCAGCAACGCTTTATTTAAAGACTCTTCAAGCGACATACCTTTCTCACAGCACGCCATTACAATGGTCGAGAAATTTCGCATTAGCGAGTGAAGTATTTGATAGTGCGATTGTTCGATAAGACGACTTTTATAATCACTTTCTACGCGTGCAGTAAAGTTCTTTTCTAATGCGTCTGTGACGAGAACAAGATTGCGATAAGCATAAGTTACTTTGCTGCTGGTTTGCTTATTTGAATGGCGCAATAGCGCCAATTCTTTTTGTAAGTTCTGCGTTCGCAGTACCAAGTAAATTAAAAACAGGATAAGTAATCCAATAACACCAAATGCAACGAACATCTTATTTTGCCTTTTGCTTTTCTATAAACGTATTTATGTGTTGTTCTAAAATAAAAAGTGGGACAGACCCATTTTCCAAAACGGCGCGATGAAATTTACGAACATCAAAACGCTGTCCTAGTGCAGTCTCTGCTTTTGCACGAAGCGCTTTAATTTTAATTTCGCCAATTTTGTACGATAACGCCTGTGCAGGCCATGAAATATAGCGGTCTATTTCTGTATTAACGTTGTGCTCAGAAAGCGCGGTGTTTTCCATCATGTAGTCCACCGCTTGTTGACGGCTCCAGCCCATCGTATGCATACCAGTATCAACCACTAAACGACACGCACGCCACATTTCGTAGCTTAAGCGGCCAAAGTTGTCATAAGGCGTTTCGTAAATACCTGCTTCTATGCCCAAAAACTCAGAGTACAGACCCCAGCCTTCACCAAACGCTGAAATATAGGTGTTACGACGTACCATAGGTAAGTTTTCAAGCTCTGCTGCCAACGATATTTGAAGGTGGTGGCCAGGCACTGCTTCGTGCAAGGTCAGTGCAGGCAATGCATACAAAGGGCGCTTATCGAGGGCATACGTGTTTACCCAGTAATATCCTGGCTGATCATCGCGGCTAGGATGAATATAACGGCCCGTTGTATATTTAGGCGCGATAGCGTCTGGTACAGGCGCTACACCGTAAGGCGTTCTTGGCAGATACTCAAAGAGCGAAGGAAGCTTTGCGTCCATTTTCTTTGCAATAAATGACGCCTCTTTCAGCAAATCTTCAGCGCTGGTGGCATAAAATTGCGGGTCTTCCCGTAAAAATGTAATGAAGTCGTTAATGTCGCCATCAAAGCCAAGCTCATCCACAATTTGTTGCATTTGCGCGCGAATGCGTTTTACTTCTGATAACCCTAAATCATGTATTTCCTGCGGCGTCATATCAGTAGTCGTGTAATGCTTTGCTCTATTAGCATAATACGCCACACCATCAGGCCAGTTATTTGCGGCAATATCTTTACGGGCATTGGGAATGTATTCATCTACCATGAAGTCGTAGAACATTTGATATGCAGGCAACACGCTGTTGTTTATGGCTGCCTTACCCTGTTCCGTTAGCGCTGATTTTTGTTCGGCAGTAAAGTACTCAGGAAACCGGGTAAATGGAGAATAAAAGCCACTGTCTTCAGCCTTTTCAACAATGTAAGACGCCACTGAGTTTTCAAACCCTTTCAACACGACTTTAGGTTGCGTGTAGCCTTCTTTTAGCGCCTGTTTCATGTACGAAATTTGTTGGTCGAAGTAAGGCTTTAGCGCGCTTAGACGGCTAATGTAGGCTTGATAATCTTCTACGCGCTTAAAGGTTGATAAATTAGGAAGCGAGGCCATCGCACCGTGGAAGCCATATTCTGAATTGATGGGTACCAAGTGCGCGCGATACATATATTCGTCCACATAATTAGCTAAACGATATTGCTGCATTAGCAAGGCAATATAAGCGTCAGTAGAGATATTCTCTTTTTCATACTGACTTAAGGCTTTTTGAAAAGCGCGCCATTGCTCATCTTGTGCTTTCAAAGCTTTGGGAGAGTTATCTGGTAACACGTGAGCGAGTGAAGTATCGCCTTCTCTGGAGGCTAAAAGTGGCGAAACCGAAAGCTCGTATTGCCAAATTTCATCGAGAAGTTGGTACAAGCTTTCATCGTTCAATTCTTTTGCTGTGGTGCCTATACTGCAAACTAATAGTAATGCCGCGAATACGTAGCGATACATAGGGATCTCCGGCAACCTTTACCGGCTGGGTCCGGCGGTTACTCTTTTGTTGGTGTATATATTGGACTAGGGAATGCCGTTACTTTATCAGATTTATTTTCTAATTTAGTAATTTTGGCAGAACCTTTTTTATTTACAGCGTCAATGCGCAAAATGTTGTGCATTGGAACATACGTTTTTGTTACTTCCGAGAATTCGTTTTTTAGTCTTTCATGACTAGGATCCACAACAACACTTGTGTGGGTATCCCACACAAAGTCACCTATTTCTATAAAACCAAACAAAGCGCCTTGTATAAGGGTTTTTACATACAATTCGTAGCGTTCGCCATTGCTGGTAAATTGAACGCGGTAAAGAATATCGTCTTTCGACATAGATGCTGCTCTTCACTAAAAAAATAACAATATCCGGAAATCGAGCCGGCATGTGGCTGATAATTTTACCTTGCTCCTAAAATGCGAGCAACGGTAGGAAACACATGGTAAACGAAAGCTGTTTGATGGTATTTCTCGTATCAACTGCGTTACTATGACGCACACTTAGTTATACGGTGAAATTAAAATGATAAAAAAACTCCTTATTGGTAGTGCAATGACAGCAATTACATTTGCTGCAACAGCACATAACCACGCATCGACAGATAATGCTTTCAACCCTGATACACAGCGAATCAAATCGCACTTGTTTTTCTTAGCAGACGATTTACTTGAAGGGCGAGATACTGGCTCTCGAGGTCATGAAATCGCGGCGCTTTATATTGCGACCGAATTTGCCAAATATGGTTTGAAGCCTGCAGGCACAGATGGCTACATACAAAATGTATCGTTTCGCAAAGCCAATTTGGTTCAAGAATCACCTAAGTTTACATTTACACAAAACGGCGAAACCGTTGATTTTGATTATCCGAAAGAATATTTAGCTAGCCCAAGCTTGCTTAGCACTGAGGCCAATGTAAAAGGTGAGATGGTATTCGTAGGCTACGGCATTGTGGCTGATGAGTTATCTCATAACGATTATAAAGACCTAGATGTTGAAGGGAAAATTGTTGTAGCGCTTGCGGGTAAGCCAAGCGACTTTCCATCAGAAGAGGGTGCTCACTTCGCGTCTGGCTATCAAAAACAAAAGTATGCGGTAGACAATGGTGCTATCGGTATGATCACTGTCACTACGCCTAAAAACGAGAAAGTGCGCCCATATCAGAGCCGCTTGAACTACATTCATACACCGCGTATGGCGTGGTTAGACGATAATGGCGAGCCTGCGAATAGTTTTTCTCAGCTTAAAGGCGGCGCTTACATGAGTGAAGGGGCTGCACGTAAACTGTTTCAAGGCGCAGAAAAGAGCCTTGATGACGTTTATGCAGTTCTTGAAGCTGACAAAGTACCGCAAGGCTTTGCGTTAAACGGCGTAGTTGATATCAGCAAGACGAGCGTGCACGACACCATCACAAGCCCAAATGTTGTGGGTGTGCTTGAAGGTTCAGACCCGGAGCTTAAAGACGAGTACGTGGTTTTCTCTGCTCACTCTGATCACATTGGTTTTGCCAAAACAGTGAAGAAAGACAACATCAATAACGGTGCTATGGACAATGCATCGGGTACGTCTGTCATGTTAGAAACTGCACGCCTGTTTAGCGAAATGAAAGAAAAGCCAAAGCGCTCAATTCTGTTCGTGTCGGTAACCGGTGAAGAGAAAGGCCTTCTAGGTGCAGATTATTTCGCCCGTAACCCAACAGTACCTGTTACTTCAATGGTGGCGAACGTAAACTTGGATATGCCTATTCTGACTTACGAGTTTGCAGACGTTATTGCCTTTGGTGCTAATCACAGTGATTTGCAAGACTCAGTGGAAAAAGCCGCAGCCAATGCTGATATCGAACTAAGCCCAGATCCATGGCCTGAGCAAGCCTTGTTCACACGCTCAGATCACTATGCGTTTGTAAAACAAGGCGTACCTTCAGTATTTATGGTGCCGGGTCTTAAGTCAAAAGATCCTAATGTAGATGGCAGCAAGGTCTTCGGTCAGTTCTTATCTACCCACTACCACAAGCCAAGCGATGATTTAAATCAACCATTTAACTGGAACGCCGCCGAAACTTTTACAAAAGTGAACGCGCAAATCGGTTGGACATTGGCAAATCAGAAGAACAAGCCTAAGTGGAACGAGGGTGACTTCTTTGGGAAGACGTTTAGTAAATAACATGTGTTGACTAAATAGCAGTGACTAGCGTCGGCCTTCATTAATGAAGGCCGACGTTTTTGATTATTGGCTAATTTCTGTCAAATCTGCAGAAAGCTTTTTACGCTCAAAGTACATCTTTATACGGAATTTTAAGTTTCGCCAAAAGGAGCTGTGATTAGAGTGACGGCCACCGTTTATAACTTCAATAGCGCTGACGAACGTTTTATCCTGAGTGAAGGGATACGGGCGAATTCCAACAACGCTTATCCCCACCTCGCTATGGAACTGCATATCGACATCTACAGCCCGAAAAAATAACTTACGTTTTAGTAATTTTTCAGCACCAGATAAGCTTAATGCATATGCCGCTGCGCAATTTGGAACTTTAAAAAAACTACCTAGAGTAAAGGTATTATCTAATGACATTGAGTCGATAAAAGGGTTATCGCGGTTGTCGAATAATTTAATCATGTCCCAGCCTTTAAGCTGTTCAACATGCTGAAGCAGGGGCGGAAGTTTATCGTCTATACACAAATCGTCTTCTAAAATAAGACAGTAAGGTATTTTTTCTTCAGAGATCTTCATCCAAAGGTTTTGATGGCTGATATAGCAACCTATCTCTCCCACGGTAAGATTTCTATGGTGATACTTACGATTTGCATGAGCATCATAATGCTGTTCAATTTCTTCGTTGCTCAACACCCGTCCAACGGTTGCGTCAAACCGAATAGGATGAAGACCCAGTGCGATGAGCTTCGAAGATGTTGACTCCCAACGCTCAACGCAGGCTTCCATATTGATTACAAAAATTGGGATACTCTTCATAATTAATCGCTTTTAAGCAACGGTCGCACTGCGCTATTAAAAAGCGAACTTTCGCAACAGCGGGCCCATATTTATCACTGAACAAACATTTGTTTAAACGTAGCCCATTGCTCATTGAACTGCTCTGTCGGCTTGCGGGTAAAGCCGCTGCGAATAAAGCCGTTAATGCGACCATCAGTGTAGCTAATCAGCATATTGGCGATAATCGCTTCATCTGCGGATAGTGTCTTACCTTCGCGTAGTTTGCGCTCCCTCAATACTTGTTTAAGCTGCGTTTCTAAACGCTCAAAAAGTTTTGCAATACGCGCGCGCAAACGGTCTTGTTCGCCCATAAGTGCATCACCATTTAAGATGCGGGTAATGCCTGGGTTTTTCTCCGCAAAGCCTAAAATGAGATGTAAGATAAGCTGGCAGCGCGTAAGCGAGTCTTTTTCTTCATTCACAATTTTATTGATACGTGTGAAGAGCGTTTCTTCGATAAACTCAATGAGTCCCTCAAACATGCGCGCTTTACTTGGAAAGTGGCGATAGAGTGCCGCTTCAGACACCCCTACCTTTTCAGCTAATTTAGCCGTAGTAATACGTTGACCAGGGCTGGTTTCTAGCATTCCAGCGAGTGCTTGCAGAATTTGGGCTCTGCGATTTGTTTTTTTGACAGCAGGCATGACGAAAGTAATTCCTCCGCTACCGAGTTACAGCAACTCGGGCTCCATGTTAAATTGGCTTACACCAAAGCGTTTATTTTTATCGTTTTTATTATCGACACTTAATAAGTATCTGTTAGCTTTTATTACTAAGCGCAAAACGCTCTGCAATAAGTGCAACTAGCTGTTCCGCCAGCTCATTTTTACTCGTTGCTGGAAAACGTTTATCTCCGTCTTTCCAGATTACGTGCAGCGCATTTTTATCGCTATTAAATCCAAGACCGTCCACAGTAATGTCATTTGCAGCAATCATATCTAGCTTCTTTTTGACTAGTTTTGAACGTGCATAATCTTCAACGTGTTGGCTCTCTGCTGCAAAGCCTACGCAAAATGGCCTGTCAGGTCTTCCAGATATTTTTGCTAGAATATCAGGGTTTTTAATAAAAGTAAGTGTTAACTCATCACCTGTTTTTTTAATCTTGTTATCGGCGATAGTCGAGGCTTTATAATCAGCAACGGCTGCGGTACTGATAAAGATATCTGTGGATGGTGTGAGCTTTTCACACGCCGATAGCATGTCATCGGCAGTCACAACATCAATGCGAGAACAGTTAGCAGGGGTACTAAGAGACACTGGACCTGCGACCAATGTGACGTTAGCGCCTGCCGCTGATGCAGCTTTTGCGATAGCAAAGCCCATCTTGCCCGAACTATGGTTTGATATATAACGCACCGGGTCTAAAGGCTCTCTTGTCGGCCCAGCGGTAATCATCACATTTCTTCCCGCTAGGTTTTGTAGTGCAGGAAAGCGTTGAAATGCATGGTCTTTGGCAGTGTTCAATACGCTAGCAATATCGACAGGTTCAACCATTCTCCCAGCGCCTATATCTCCACACGCCTGTTCACCGCTCGCCGGACCGATAAACGTGACCCCATGCTCTTCTAAACACGCGATGTTGCGCTGCGTAGCTACCGCTTTCCACATTTGCTGGTTCATCGCCGGAGCTATGTAGAGCGTTGCCGTTGTTGCTAAATACAACGTGGTAAGTAAGTCGTCAGCCATACCGTGAGCGAGCTTTGCCAACGTGTTAGCCGTTGCCGGAGCAATCAATAAAATGTCGGCCCATTTAGCAAGCTCAATGTGCCCCATAGCAGCTTCTGCTGCGGGGTCTAACAGATGTTGATGGACTGGATGGCCTGATACGGCCTGTAATGCTAATGGACTCACAAACTCTGCGGCAGAGTCAGTTACAACAACACGAACATTAGCGCCTAACGCGGTAAGCTTTCGAACCATATCGGGAGCTTTGTAGGCAGCAATACCGCCAGTCACGCCCAGCAAAATGTTTTTATTAGCAATAGACATAAAAGAACACTAAATCTAAATATTGATATTAGCCTACCATGGTGACAAAAAATCGGATAGCTGAACGAAAGTCGATGTCGCCAAACTAGCCTATTTAATTTTTATCAATTGCTTTATGCCATATGAGAAACAGACCTTTAATACAGTCGTTAATACGTTGGTATTCATCTATAAACTCACTTTGAATGAGCTGGTGGACCGAGAGTATGTCAATAAAGGTGTGGCCGAAAAGCGAAAGGCCGAGAGAAAAATTGTTACAGCATGGCGCAGAAAGTTTAAGTGACGCAGAGCTTATTGCCGTCATGTTAGGAAAAGGCGTTAGGGGAAAAAGCGCGGTGGCTGTGGCTCACGAGCTATTGAATGAACTCGGGTGCTTGCGCGGGGTGGCCACGGCCTCAAAAGAAAAGTTCTCTACAATAACCGGTGTTGGCCCATGCAAGTATGCACAGTTCCAAGCGGGGTTTGAAATTTACAAACGCAATCTAGAGATAAAGCTCAAACGACAGGATGTGTTTAATAATGTTGATGATACGAAACGCTATTTGCAGGCTAAATTAAGAGACTGTGAAAGAGAAAAATTTGCGCTTTTGATGCTGGATAGTCAGCATCAACTCATTGCTTTTCGCACCATGTTTAATGGAACGATCAACAGCGCTGCAGTGTATCCTCGAGAATTGATCAAACAAGTTATGATCGATAACGCGGCTGCGATAATTTTAGTCCATAATCATCCTTCAGGCGTTGCTGAACCTAGTCATGCTGATATACGTCTAACGTCAGAGATCAAAAATGCCATGGCGTCGATCGACGTGCCTGTTCTCGATCATTTTGTGGTAGGAGACAAAGAAACTATTTCATTCGCACAGCGAGGCTTGCTACCATAAGAAACCTAAGTCATTTGTCGATTATAATCTAGTCAAATGGTTGAAAATGATTTAGCATAGGACTTAGTGGGTAATTTTATTAAAGGACTGTTATGAAGAAGTCAATTATTGCATTGTTTGCAGCTGCCACAATGGTAGCGGGTGTTAACGCACAAGATGGTGAAGGTGGTGCTGGTGCAGGTGGTGCAGGCGCAGTTAGCGGTGGTCTAATCGCTACTGGTGTTGTTGCTGCTGGTATTATCGCTGGTGTTGCAAACAACAACTCTGCAGACGCGCCTGGAAATGGTGGAACTGATCCAGTTCAACCTACGTGTGAAGGTGACGATCCACTAGTAGACGGCGTATGTGTTGGTACAACTAACACTGTTACTGTGACTACTTCTGGTACTAGCACGGTAACTAAGACAATTACTGTGCCTGTTACATTTACTTACGCGCCGACCGTACAGTAAATCTAAGAGTATTCGAAAAAGCCGCTTTTTTTAGCGGCTTTTTTATTTATATAGCAAAATTATTTGTTTTTAGTTTTAGTCGGCGTACCTCAATGAAACTACACATTCTATTAGTCATTCTAGGCTTTCTTTGTTTTTCTCTCTCAGGGTGCTCAACCACAACACTCGCTTATTACAATACGCTCAAGCTCGCTTTGAAAGACCGAAGTGTCTCGTACACGGTCGAGGAAATAGCGGCGAGTAAAGCAGATATTATGCAAATTAAAGCGGGTGAACGGGATACTGCCTCGCTTGCATTAGCCTACATTGATGGTGACAAGTACAGATGGGTATCAGGTGACAGAGTAATTTTCACTATGCATCACGGTATCATCGTCAAAACAGAAGGTTTAGATAACGACCTTTATTACATGGGCAACCTGCAGCATAACCCACTTGCAACTAATAACGTTTTACCGTTTAGCTGGGATCGCAAGGTTGACATTGCTGCCATTGGATATGGCATACCAATAGACTCATCGTGGAGAATTGAGGGAGAAGAGACTCGTGAATACCTTGGGTTTTCTGTGCCTGTAATTAAAGTCGTTGAGCACGTGTCATTTTCAGAATATACCCCTTTTATCGATGTGGGATTGTCTTGGGAAAATACTTACTTTTTGCATCAGTATTCGAAAGAGCTTCTGGCCTCAACGCAGCAGTTTAGCCCAGAAGGGGATGTGTACGACATGGTCTATCTGAGTCGAATTGTGCGTGAAATGACTAAGCAAGGAGCGGCACAATAATGAAGTTTATCTCTTCGCTAATTGCTGCATTAAGCATTACTGCAGCGGGTTCACTGTATGCTGACGACAACATGGTTAGCATAATGATAAACAAGCAAACATATCAGTTTGACAGGCCTATAAGACTGTCTAGTGCACTATCTATTGTTGCCGACAATGGTGACTGGTATTGGCCAAGTGCATCTGCGTTTGATTTATCTAATTCTAAAGCGGAACGCGAGAAAGAAATTGCGTTGTCTGAAATTAGAACGCTTCTAGCCCAATTTGATAAAGATTCTAAAACTCACGAAGCGCTTGAGAATTTGTACGAGCAGGTTGCATCATGGACAGTGTCTACCCGAATCGACATGCCAATCTCCTACAACCGTGCTCGGTTATTCTTTGAAGATAACCCAATGTTCCAGCCCGGAAAATACTGGATTCGTTTAAATGGTAGACCGAATGTTGTGCATTTCTCTGGTGCAGTTGTAAAGCCCGGCGCTTACAAGCATCAAAGTGATACCTCGGTTTATACGGCAGTGCACACGGTTAAAAAGGCAGTTGATGCCGACAGAAGTCATGTTTATGTAATCGACCCAATGGGTAACATTGAAGAAAAAGGGATTGCTTATTGGAATTTAGACTTTGCCCAAATTATGCCGGGTAGTCAGGTTTATGTGCCTATATCTTCAGAGCTTTTCAGCGATAAACTTAAGCAATTAAATAAGCGCGTCGCCGCGTTAGCAGTACATAGGGTTCTACCTCAATGAGTGCGCCACAACTTTTTACTAAAAAAACACTTGCGCTTGTTATTGGAAGCGCACTTTCTTCCACCGCTTTTGCCGACACGCAAATTCGGGTTACGCCGTCGCAAATGGTGCAAGGCGGTAACGGTCTAATCCAAACGCCAACCGCTCGTATGCGCGACGAAGGTGGAATGGCAATTAACTATACCGATAACGGCGAGTATCGTTTTTGGTCGGTAAACATACAGCTGTATGATTGGATGGAAGCCACCGCTCGTTATACTGACGTGCGTACGCGATTATATAGCCAAGTAGACTCGTTCAGTGGCGATCAAACTCTTAAAGATAAAGGATTAGATGTTAAATTCAGGCTGTGGAAAGAAAGTTACTACCTACCAGATATCAGCGTAGGCTTTCGGGATTTTGGCGGAACGGGCTTTTTTGAAAGCGAATACGTAAACGCCAGTAAGTCTGTAGGACCATTTGATTTTCACTTAGGCTTGGGCTGGGGATATTTAGGTACAGCAGACGATATTACTAATCCTTTTTGTGAAGTTAAAGATAGCTTCTGTGAACGTCCAGGCGGCTTTTCAGGCCGTGGCGGCAAGGTTGATTACGACCAATTCTTCAAAGGCACTACCGCCTTCTTTGGGGGAGTAGAGTATCAAACACCATGGGAGCCGTTAACGCTTAAACTAGAGTTTGAGGGTAACGATTACTCTCGTGACAGAGCGGGTCGTTTAGAGCAGGATTCTCGCTGGAATGTAGGCGCGGTTTACCGCTATAAAGACTTCGATTTCTCGTTGAACTACCAACGAGGTAATACGATTGGTTTTGGTGTGACCTATCGCTTTAATATGAATACAGCATCGCAGATAAAATTTGATAAAGACCCGCGCAATTTGATGGGTAGAAACGCGCCTTCTAAGGTGAAAGACGTCGATAAACCTCGACTTTATAACGATTTGTATAATTCAGGTGGCTTTATCTTATCTGATGCTGAAATTAAAGAAGACAGCGCAATCTTTTACGGAACTCAGCTAAAATATCGCGACGAAGACGAAGCCATTGAACGTGTGGGTCGTGTCGCTGCCTCAGAATTACCTGACAGCGTAAAAACTTATCATATTGTGGATAACCGCGGTGGTCTGCCGATGGTCGATACACAAATAGATGCGGAAGCCTTTATCGCTGCAGCGCGCTATGAGTCAGTGGACGCCGACATAAAAGAAACATATATAAGAACGTCACCATCTGAAGAGATCAGAAGCGCGTACGACCCTGAAAATACCTCAGGGATATTCTATGGCGCTGATTTCTTCTTTACTCAATCGTTTGGCAACCCGGAAGATTTCTTTTTATATCAGACCGGTTTGCTGTTAAACGGTGGCTATGCGTTCAATGAAAACTTCTCGGTTATGAGTAGTGCGCGAGTCACGCTTCTTGATAACTTTGACAAGTTTAACTACCTAGTTGACGGCGAAGACGTATCGTTACCTCGTGTTCGTACACGGGTTCGTGAATACGTGTCTGAAAACGATGTGTGGTTAGACACGGCCATTCTGCATTACAAAGACAATGTCGCTGACGATATTTTTGTACAGGCGTATGCTGGTTATCTCGAAACCATGTTCGCTGGTGTAGGTGGTGAAGTATTGTATCGCCCTGTTGATAGTAATGTTGCCTATGGCGTAGATATTAACTACGTAAAACAACGTGATCCATACAGTCAAACAGGCTTGGAGGATTACGACACCATCACGGGACATGCGAGCGTATATTGGCAGCCTGAATTCTTAGATGGTACGCAAATTACTGTAAGTGCGGGTCAGTTCTTAGCAAAGGACAAAGGCGTAAATATCGACTACGCCAAGCGCTTTGACAGCGGCATTATCGTTGGAGCTTATGCCGCGTTCACAGATGTGTCTTCAGAGGAGTACGGAGAAGGAAGCTTTACTAAAGGCTTTTATATTTCCATCCCTACAGACTTGTTCTTACTAGAACCGTCTAAAGGCCGTGGGTTATTCCCTTGGGTGCCTATTTCTCGCGATGGTGGGCAGTTATTGCGTCGTCCTTCAAGGTTAATAGACCTCACAGAAACCAGGTCACCTTTTTACGATTAAACAAAAAACGCCACAATGTGGCGTTTTTTTCGTTTACTCAGCGTGTAATTGAAGAGCTAAGTTTCTAAGTTGCTTACTCACTTCGCTTTTATTGCGCAAATATTGATAACCTTGTTGTGAAAGCCTGCTTAGAGGACGTCTGTCGTCTTTTGATTTCTTACTGCACGCTATAGTGCTGTCACAAGTTACATCTTGCGCAAATGGATAAGGCATTAGTGATAAAACAGTAATGCCATGCTCCCAAAAATGTTGAATTTCTGTATCGCAAGGCCTGCCAAATTTAGTGGTAGAGGCGTAGAGCTTTTGCGCTCCCTTTTTAGAAATTGCTGTCGCTGCGCCACCACTCATTGGCTTTTTATGAACAACTAGATTGAATTCGTCGTTGATAGAAAATTGTTTGGCGATCGGCCGTGTTCTGTTTGCATAAGCGCTGAGTTTAATTAAATCCCACTCATGGGTAAGGCCATTTAGCGTGGCAAAAGCTTTGTGCACGTCGCCCTCTACGAGAAAGTCATCTTCTAAAACAATGCCGTAATCAGCATCTCCCTCGGCGATGCGACGCCACGCTTCACGATGACTTAAGAAGCAGCCAATTTGAGCAGGTGTCAAATTATAATAATAGCGAGCCTTGTTTAAATCAGGGCAATAGTGCTTTAGGCAAGAATCCTCTGATAACGAACGACCACAAATTGCGGGAATGCGCTCAAACAATATATTGTGTTTTTCCAAAAGCGCCTTAGATTTTTGAAGTCTCTCTGTACTTCTATCTAAATTAATAAGGTAAACCGGGGGCATGGTTTGCGTGTTGTGTTTACGATTGGTCATAGATAGCAAAGTTGCTGATAACTACTACAGGTAATTTGATGCTAGAGTTCAAACATGACAAGCTTGCTAAGCTTTGGTGACATATTTATGTCTGGTGAGATCAATTAAGAATAAAAATTTTAAAATGCAAAGCGTAAATTTATTCGTAGCTTAACTTGCGAGAGAAAAGTACAATACACGCCACGAAAAAGAGTGTTGGTGGTATTTTGCGCAAAAATCGTACGTAAAAGTAACCTTTTTGTACTTTCTTATTGAAATGATCCTGCCTTTGCTGTATAAAATGCGCCCTCTAATTTATAGTAATACGTCATTTGACCCAACCACTGTTTGAGCGCTTGGGATTAACTGACGCGACAGTTATCGTTGTTCTGGAGACAAATACAATGTCAAGAGTATGCCAAGTAACAGGTAAGCGTCCAACGGTTGGTAATAACCGTTCACACGCACGAAATGCGACTCGTCGTCGCTTTTTACCAAACCTTCAAACACACCGTTTTTGGGTTGAGAGCGAAAGCCGTTTTGTAAAACTACGTTTGTCTGCTAAAGGCATGCGTATCATCGATAAGAAAGGTATTGATTCAGTACTAACTGATATCCGTGCCCGTGGTGAGAAAATCTAAGGAAGCCGACAATGCGTGATAAAATTAAACTAGTTTCTTCAGCAGGTACAGGTTTCTTCTACACCACTGATAAAAACAAGCGTAACATGCCTGGCAAAATGGAGATCAAAAAGTATGATCCCGTTGTGCGTAAGCACGTTATGTTCAAAGAGGCCAAAATCAAGTAATTAGCTTGCTTTTGTCTCCACGAAAACCCAGCTTTTGCTGGGTTTTTTGCTTTTACATACCCGCTTAAACCTAATTTTCTAATAAGATCTAAGTAGATCCTTCTCAAAACGCCAGATAGATCGCAGTCTAATACCAATTTACCATCTTGAAAAACGAACGGGTTATCCTACTGACGACTTTTATCGAATTGAATTAGCGTCTGTTCGAATGAGGTATTAGTATATGGCGATATGGATTACTGTAATTTGGATGGGTATAAAGCGTGGCTAGACTTTCACAGCGAGCGATGAATAATGTTGTAATAATCGCTATGCTTATAATGATCGCGCTGTTTAATCTAGACAGTCTCCGCCCTAAAAGCAATATTGTGCAGACTCGCAGTTTACTGCCAGAAGATGCTTACGTGTTAAAAATAGAGCACGATGGAAACAGCTTAGAGCGAGTGGGGCAGCAGTGGCGTCAAAAGGGACAAATTGACAACTTAACCATGGCCCCAGATATGCAGTTCTCTCATTGGCAGCGCGGCGTATTAACACCGGCGACTTCTATTCCTGAAGCGTTATCCGACGTTGAGCCTTATATCATTGTTGTGTGGTTGGCGGGTGATGCTAACGGCCTTGTATATGCCATCTATCCAAATACTTCACCGACAGTGATCAAATTTGAAAATAATTGGTACACATTAGCCAATACAGAACTTGATAAACTTTTACCCTGGATTGAATGAATGCCTGAGTTACCAGAAGTTGAAGTGAGCCGTTTGGGCGTTTCTCCACATCTTATTGGTAATACGATTACCGAAGTGGTGGTTCGTGAGCGAAGAATGCGCTGGCCAATACCCAACGAGGTGTCCCTCGTTGAAGGACAGAAGGTTACGGCCGTTAAACGGCGAGCGAAATATCTACTCATTGAAACGGCTACTGGTACGCTAATCTTACATTTGGGCATGTCGGGCAAGTTGCGGGTCATTGATGCATCGACACCGGTAATCAAACACGATCACGTAGACATTGTTTTAAACACAGGCAAATGCTTGCGTTTAAACGACCCTAGGCGCTTCGGTGCAGTGTTGTATCAGGCTCCTGATGCACAAGTTGCTATGCTCGATAACTTGGGGCCAGAGCCACTTACAGACGATTTCGACGATAAACGCTTGTTTACGTTATCGCGCAATCGAAAAGGCCCAGTCAAAAATTTTATTATGGATAATGCCATTGTTGTGGGTGTGGGAAACATCTATGCAAACGAAGCATTGTTTTTGGCCGGTATAGATCCGCGACGAGCGGCTGGCAATATAAGTGCAGCCCGCTATAAAGTGCTCACTGCAAAAATTAAACGAGTATTAGCCAAAGCCATTGAGCAAGGTGGAACCACCTTAAAAGATTTTGCGCAGACCGATGGTAAACCAGGCTACTTTGCGCAGCACCTCAACGTATATGGACGCAAAGGCGAACCTTGTGAGGTGTGTGGTAAGGCAATAGAAAGCAAGGTCATTGGGCAGCGCAATACATTCTTTTGTACCCGCTGCCAACGCTGATTTTAAGACGCTTAGTCTTTTTTACCCAGTCTATCTCTTAACGCTTGCTCTACAACCGGATGACAAAAACCGTTTACCGCTCCTCGATGCAATGCAACTTCCTTAACCAATGTAGAAGAAATAAATGAGTTTTCTTCTGCAGGCGTAAGAAACACGCTTTCAAGCTTCGGGTTCAAGCGTCGATTCATGTTTGCTAATTGAAATTCATACTCGAAATCAGACACAGCCCGTAGACCCCGAATTAAAATAGTAGCATTTTGCTCGTCGGCAAAATCAGCGAGCAAGCCGGTAAAACCAACGACTTCCACATTGGGTAAATCGGCGGTGACCTTCTTAATCATTTCTACGCGTTCTTCTAACGTAAATAGCGGCTTTTTACTTGGATTAGACGCAATAGCTACAATGACGTGGGAAAATAGCTGCGATGCGCGTTCGATTAGGTCGGCGTGCCCATTAGTAATTGGGTCGAAAGTGCCTGGATAAAGTGCTCGTGTGTGCATAAGGTAAAATCTTATCGTTGTAGGTGATTTATGTGTTGACCGTGGTTAATGTAGCATAATAATCACGGAAGTAGTGCGCTGCTGGCAAGACTGCCACATAAGCACCTACTAATTAGCGATGGCGGCTCTATAACCTTCCATACACCAATGCCAATGTATCTCTTCCCAATGAAAAACCGTATTTTTACCTTTTTCTTTTCGTAAAGACCGCAATAAACGGTCTAAATTACTCTGTTTCCAGTGTTCACCTTCTCGTTTATGACAGCGGTCAAAATCGATAAGCCATATCTGCTTGTCATCATCAATCATGATATTTCTGACATTAGCATCGTGGTGATACACCTGACAGTTATGCATGGCCGCAAGTGCGTGTCCTACTGTATACCACTCTTCTTTTTGAAGGGATTGATGGCAAAGCACATGATGCAAATCCCGGCTATTAGGGATGTTCTGCGTAATGAGATCGCCGCGATAAATGAGGCCTCTGCGATGAATGCGTGCGGCCACCGGAATAGGAACACGCAAACCTTGGGCCTGCATAAGTTCAAGTAGTCTAAACTCTTCAAAGGGGCGTGAACGTTCCACACCAAGAAACACGTATTGATCGCTAAGTATTTTGCCAACCAACCCACCGCGCTTAAAATGACGTAAAACCCACTGTTGACTCTCGTGCTCAATAAAGATGGTGGTACCGCGCCCTTTCGCCTGACCGGTTACTTTGCTCTGAGCATGCCAAAACTCGGGGTTAAACATATCTGTGTTGGGCTGCTTGACTAAAGTGTCGTCGAAAATAAAGTGGTGTCCAGCACCGATGTCTCGTCGTATTGTCGCCATGTTGCCCACAACTTATGGTAAATTTCACATTCTAACGATTTATTTTAGTTTTTCAGCAACGAGAGAGCTTCTGTGGGAAAAAAGATTTGTTTAATGCGCTTATCAGCCATAGGTGATGTGTGTCATGCCGTCGCCATGGTCACTCGAATTCAAACACAGTGGCGCGATGCTGAAATCACATGGGTTATTGGAAAAGTGGAGTTCCAGCTGGTTAAGCTGATGCCAAATATACGGTTTATTATTTTCGATAAATCACAGGGAAAAGCTGCCGTTGAATCGTTAAAGGCTGCCGTGGCAAATGAGACCTTTGATGCGCTTTTGATGATGCAGGTGGCCTTGCGCGCCAATATGGCGTCGCGAGTGATTAACGCCAAACAGCGCATTGGATTTGACTGGGCCCGAAGTAAAGAATTGCACTGGTTGTTTGCCAATAAGCGTATTGCCGCAACAAAACACGCTCACGTTCTTAAAGGTTTTATGGACTTTGCCGATGCACTAGGCGTACCTGAGTCAGACTCATTGACGTGGAATATACCTGTAAGTGCAGAAGACGAAGGGTGGGGGGCTGAGCAGGCCAATGTACTTGGGAAATATGTGGTTATTTCTCCTGCCGCCAGCAAGGCTGAAAGAAATTGGTTACCACAGCGATACGCAAGTATCGCTGACTATATCCAACAGGCGGGAGTCAGCGTGATACTATGTGGCGGTCCAGGAAAATTAGATCGGCAAACCGCCGATGAAATTAAAGCTAACGTAAAATATCCGCTAAAAGACTTTACTGGGCAAACGTCATTGCATCAACTCCTGATGCTGTTAAAGCATGCCCACCTTGTTATCGCTCCTGATACAGGACCTGCCCACATGGCGACGACCGTTGGTACGCCAGTAATAGGGCTTTATGCGCACTCTAATCCACGACGTACAGGACCTTATCTGGACCTCGATAAGGTAGTGTCGGTATACGACGAGTGTATCGAAGCGCAAAAAGGGAAGTCGTGGGAAAATCTTCCGTGGGGAGCGCGTGCTAAAGGCAGTGCATTAATGGAAAAAATTTCAGTAGAGATGGTGAAGAAGAAAGTTGAACCATTTATCCGGTGATTTACTTTGTTGTAAGGTAAAACAATCAGCTATTATCTACACTTAGCTTTGCAAAGTGTACCTCCGACATAACAGGGAGTCGTTACTGAATGAAAAAGCCAGCGTTGCGATGGCTCACTCACTTGCTTGCTTTAAAGAAGCTTAAACTTGTGCTGCTCATAATAGCAGGGCTGGGTTTAGGTGTGCCTGAAGCTTATGCATCAGAGCCTAACGTTATGGTTAACGAAAGTGTGATGATAGCAAAGCTAAGCCGTTCTGAGCTTCGCCAAATTTTTACGGGGCAGCGTCAATATTGGGACGACGGCACTAAAATTACCGTATTCGTACTTCAAGACAGAGACGAGCTGCATAAACAGTTTTGTCGCGACATACTTCAAATGTTTCCCTATCAATTGTCTCGCTTGTGGGACCAAATCACCTATTCAGGTCAGGGAGTTACCCCTGTGAGAGTGATCTCGTATCAAGCGTTAATTGACGCATTAGAAAATACCCCTGGCGCTATTGGCTATGTCGAGCGCACTGATATTGTGAAGCTAAGACGGGTAGAGGTTAATTTATAATGAAAAAATGGTCTGTGTTCGCGTTATGGTTCGCCAGCTTCAATACCTTTGCCTCGTCCTCCGACTTTTCTTGGCATGGTTATATTTCCCAAGGTGTTACCCAGTCAAAAGACAGCAGTTTTATCACCGATAATGACGATGTCACAGGGGAGCTTACTGAGATTGGACTCAATGGCTACTATCAGCTGGCTGAGAATATCTCTATTGCTGGACAAATTAACTACCTAGATGGTGGCAATCGCTTTGAGCAAGGGGCTCGTCTCGATTACTTGTTTGTTGATTGGAAACTGCCAAACTTGCCCGGCGGATGGCGTGGCCAAATCCATGCAGGTCGCTTTAAAAATAGGCATTGGCTGTACTCGGTAACGCGAGACGTACCACAGACACGCTATACTTCTGTACTTCCTCAATCGGTCTACTTCGATGGTTTTCGAGATGTCGCCCTTGGCAGTAACGGAATCCAAACAAGCTTTTCCCACTTTGGAGAAGATAATATCTGGAAACTGAACTGGAGCTATGGACGGTCGAATATCAATGACTCGCAACGAGACTTTTTGCTAGGCTATGAGGCCAAGGGAAAAATAAAACAGGATTTCGTTCATCAAGCTAGCGTGTTTTGGCAGCCGTCATCAATGACATGGAAGCTAGGTGCAAGCTGGTTGAATTCAGATTTTCGATATATGCCTTCTGAAGACGACAATCGGCTAGCAGGTGGGGCAAACATTGAACGAATCATGCTCTCAGGGCAATATTTTGCCGAAAGTTGGGAAATCTCTGCTGAACTAATAAGGGAAGCGCAAGACAGTCAGGGCCTATTCTCTCCTAACTTTGTTTCAAAACGCACAGGTGAAGGTGGTTTCTTCCAATTTAGGTATTTGTTTAACAACGACGTAAGCGGGCTTATTGGCTTCGATACATACGTTAATGACACGTCAGACAGAAACGGAAAACAATTAGAGGCGATGTCAGGTGGGTTAATACCGGCTTATTTTGGCTATCAGGATACTTATACATTAGGCTTGCGTTGGGATATTGCGCCTAAATGGCGACTACAAGGGGAATATCATTGGGTTGAGGGAGCGACACGTGTGGTAAGTTTGTTGAACATGGACGTTGCATCCCATGCTGACAAACATTGGGAAATGTGGTCTTTGCAACTGATGTATTGGTTTTAAGGGATAAAATGAAGGTTCAGGTATCTTTTACTACCAAAACCATCCTCATCTTGCTGGCAATGGTTTTAACCGTTGCTATCGTTATATCGGCTGTTTTGATCCAAGAATCTGACGCTCGAGTGCTACTTCAGCAGCGCGAGAGTCAAATAGCCAACCATCGTCGCGTCCAGCTTTTTGAAGACATACTTCACGGACGTATGGTCACCCTTATCGACCTCATTAGCCGAAAAAATGATGCCTACACAACCAGCGTAGATGAACTACAACAGTCGTTAAGTGATCTCAATGAATATCTCACCTTAACGTACCAAGTTGAGTCGTTATTGTTGTTCGACGAAAGCGGCGTGGTAGGAAGTCCTGGCCGTGCTGTTGATACTAAAATTAAAAACCTCGTAGATACCACACGAGCCACCTTTGAAAGTCGCTCGCTATTGACGTGTGACAATGTGTGTACTCACCACATTTCAATTCCGGTTATGGCTGATAGTGATGTTATTCCTATCGTTGTTGTATCAACATCCATGCGTGAATTACTTTATTTATTCAGCCGCGCAACGGATGTGCACAAAGTGGCCATCGTTCAAGCAAGAGAAACACAGAATAAATCGGTAGCCCTTACCATAGCTAGCCAAGTCTCCGCAGCAAACCGTCAGTATCTGCAGTCGCTTTTCAACGCTTTGCCACCGGCGTGGCGTATTGATGATTTGGTGATAAAAGGGCTCAACACAGAGCTTGAAAACAAACAGCTGCTAGTGAGTTTGTTGCCGTTTGAACATGCGACGGGCGACCGGCCTTATTTGCTAATAGTACAAGATGTATCTGCTACCGTGCGTCAAAATGAGCAGTATCAATATGTGGTTATTTCAAGTGCGACCGCGCTTTTCTTAGTTTTTTCATCGCTCCTTTATCTGTTCTTAAATCAATATCGCACTCGGCTTTTAGGCATAAGCGAGCGGTTACCCATGTTAGCTGAGCACAAATTCAGTGAATTTTACACCAGTGCGGCTAAGCGTAGAACGTCTCCTATTTTCAAACTGACTGATGAGCTAGATGTTGTAGAAGAGGCGGCCAACGACCTAGCCCGTCAACTCGAAAGCTTTGACGGTCAAATGGCCATCAATACAGCGAAACTTGAAAAAATGGCTATGTTCGATGTGCTTACAGGCTTACCTAATAGAAATATGCTGACCTTTCAAATAGAGAAGCAGCTGGCGGGTTCTATCCGAGACGAACGGTTAGTGGCGCTTATGTTTATGGACTTGGATGACTTCAAAAAAGTGAATGATAGTCATGGTCATGATGTGGGCGATAAGTTATTAAAAGCTGCTGCAATGCGCATTTCTCGCCCCATTAGAGAATCTGATATCGCTTCACGATTTGGCGGCGATGAGTTCGTTATTTTGTTATCGAATATTGAAAGCAAGAAGCACATTGATAAGGTTGCGCAAAAAATTATCGACGAG
This sequence comes from Alteromonas sp. KUL150, assembly GCF_009811475.1. Classification (NCBI taxonomy): domain Bacteria; kingdom Pseudomonadati; phylum Pseudomonadota; class Gammaproteobacteria; order Alteromonadales; family Alteromonadaceae; genus Alteromonas; species Alteromonas sp. KUL150. The sequence goes on along the minus strand of NZ_BLIJ01000032.1, from coordinate 4,889 downwards.
TTCAAAGAGCCGATAATGGTTGATGGTGTGACGTTTTATGTCTCTATCAGCATTGGTATTGCCATAACCAGTCATGCACGAGCCACACCTGTTGAGCTTTTACGCCATGCTGATATTGCTATGTATGAAGCCAAAGCCAAAAAAGGCGCAGGGTTTAGAGTTTATGATGCCACCATGAACCTAAAAGTCATGCAAAAGGTGGAATTAGAATCTGAGGCGAGAGAAGCTCTTAGAGACAATCAGTTCAGTCTGGCGCTTCAGCCTCAAATAGAGATGCATACTGGTAAGTTAGTAGGGTTTGAAGCGCTACTGCGTTGGTGCCATCCAACCAAAGGTCAAATTTCACCGGCGGAGTTTATTCCGTTGCTTGAGAGTACCTCGTTTATGCTTGAATTAGATTACTGGGTTATAGCACGCTCAACCCATTTAATACGCGAGTTTAAAAACAATGGATATGCGGATATCAAGATTGCAATTAACTTATCGGCAGGCCAATTTCTTGATCCCACGCTGCCTGAATTTTTGCAGCAGCAGATCATCAAAAACGACATTGCGCCAAACCAAGTGTGTTTAGAATTGACTGAAACCGTGCTTGTTTCTGACATCAAACGTGCAACCAGTATTATGAAAACCATTCAAGACATGGGATGTATGCTTGCCATCGATGATTTTGGCACCGGCTATTCATCGCTTAGTTATTTAAAATCGTTGCCGGCAGACTATATTAAGATAGACCGTTCATTTGTCGCCAACATAGCCAGTAGCGCCGACGATAGAAATATTGTGCACTCCACCATATCTATGGTGCGTAACATGGGCATGCAGGTTGTTGCAGAGGGTATAGAAACCAGTGAGCAGTATGAACTGCTGTGTCGTTTTGACTGCGATATTGGACAAGGCTACCTCATCAGTAAGCCGGTATCAGAAACAGATATCTGGGCCGTGCTGGGCAGCAAAGTAGAGTACAACCTTTGGAAAGACTTCGCGTAGCAATACGTTAGCAGATGTCTGTACATTCAAGTGTGTTGAATAATTTACAAACTTAGTCGACAAACCCATTAAATACAACGCATGGGTGTATACCCTTCAACCTGCTTTCATTACACTACAGGTTTTTATATACCTACACTCGGAGAATGGCATGTCTGCGGCATTTATCTCTCATTTGCAATCGCAAATTGAAGCCACGAAAGAAGATGGTTTGTACAAGAAAGAGCGTGTTATCACGTCGCAACAACAAGCGGATATCGGTGTTGCTGGTGGCGAGCACGTTATTAACTTCTGTGCAAACAATTACCTTGGTTTAGCAAACAATGAAAGCTTGATAGAAGCGGCTAAAAACGGCCTTGATAGCCATGGATTCGGTGTAGCTTCCGTACGTTTCATTTGCGGTACTCAAGACATTCACAAAGAACTTGAAGCCTCCATTAGTGACTTCTTAGGCACCGAAGATACAATTCTTTACCCTTCGTGTTTCGACGCAAACGGCGGTTTGTTTGAAACCCTGCTTGGCCCTGAAGACGCCATTATTTCTGATGCGTTAAACCATGCCAGTATTATTGACGGCGTGCGGTTGTCGAAAGCGAAGCGTTATCGATATGCCAATAATGACATGGCGGCGCTAGAAGAACAGCTTAAGCAAGCGAATGCTGATGGCGCGCGCTTTAAGATAATTGCCACAGACGGTGTGTTCTCAATGGACGGTGTAATTGCCGACCTTGCCTCAATATGTGACCTAGCTGACAAATACGATGCCATGGTAATGGTTGATGACTGTCACGCTACAGGTTTTCTTGGTGAAAATGGTAAAGGAAGCCACGAATACTGTGGCGTAATGGGCCGTGTAGACATTATCACTGGTACTCTTGGTAAAGCGCTAGGCGGAGCATCGGGCGGTTACACGTCGGGCAAGAAAGAAGTGGTTGAATGGTTACGCCAGCGCTCTCGTCCTTACCTTTTCTCTAACTCTGTTGCGCCACCTATCGTCTCTGCATCACTTAAAGTGTTTGAAATGATGAAAGACGGCGATGAGCTTCGCGCCAATCTATGGCGCAATGCCAACCATTTCCGTAACCGTATGGAAGAGGCGGGCTTTACGCTTGCAGGTAAAGATCACGCGATAATCCCAGTTATGCTAGGCGATGCGCGTTTAGCAAGCGAAATGGCAGACAAGCTGCTTGAAAAAGGCATTTACGTTATTGGTTTCTCATACCCGGTGGTGCCGAAGGGACAAGCCCGAATTCGTACCCAAATGTCAGCAGGCCACAGCTTAGAACACGTTGATAAAGCTATTGATGCGTTTATCGAGGTTGGTCGTGAAATGGGAGTGATTTCATGAAGTCGCTAGTTAAAGCGAAAGCAGAAAAAGGCATTTGGCTTCAAGACACGCCAAAGCCTGAGGTAGGTCATAACGACCTGCTGATTAAAATTCGCAAAACCGCTATTTGCGGTACCGACATGCATATATACAACTGGGACGAATGGTCGCAAAATACAATTCCAGTGCCAATGGTAGTGGGTCACGAGTATGTAGGCGAAGTGGTCGGCATGGGCCAAGAAGTAAAAGGTTTTAACGTTGGCGATCGCGTATCTGGTGAAGGTCACATTACATGTGGTCACTGCCGTAATTGTCGTGCTGGGCGTGTGCATTTATGCCGTAACACTGAAGGTGTGGGCGTGAATCGTCCAGGTGCTTTTGCCGAATATTTGGTAATTCCTGCGTTCAACGCATTTAAAATACCAGACAATATCAGTGATGATCTCGCGTCTATTTTTGACCCATTTGGAAATGCGGTTCATACCGCACTAAGCTTTGATTTAGTGGGTGAAGACGTACTTATTACTGGTGCTGGCCCAATTGGTATCATGGCAGCGGCAGTAGCAAAGCACGTTGGCGCACGTCACGTTGTTGTCACCGATATCAATCCATACCGTCTTGAGCTTGCTAAGAAGATGGGCGCGACCCGCGCTGTTGACGTCAGCAAAGAAGATTTAAAAGATGTGATGAACGACCTGGGTATGACAGAGGGCTTTGACGTAGGCCTTGAAATGTCAGGTGTGCCTGTTGCGTTCAGAGACATGCTTAACAAAATGAACCACGGCGGCAAAATAGCGATGCTAGGTATTCCGCCACAAGACGTGGCTATTGACTGGAATCAGGTTATCTTTAAAGGCTTAGTGATAAAGGGTATCTACGGTCGAGAAATGTTTGAAACCTGGTACAAGATGGCAAGCCTGCTGCAAAGTGGATTAGATTTATCACCCATTATCACTCATACCTTTTCTATTGATGACTTTCAGAAAGGGTTTGATACCATGGGGTCAGGACAATCAGGTAAAGTTATTCTGGACTGGCAATAATGACAACATTTACACACATTAGCGTAGACGATGTGGCAAATTTTCAAGGCGACGTTGCCATTGTGGACATACGCGATCCTCAATCATTTGCTAATGGGCATATGCCGAATGCTTCGCCGTTAAACAACGACAACTTTGCTGCGTTTATCGAGCAGACGCCTAAAGACAAGCCTGTGGTGGTTGTTTGCTATCACGGTGTAAGTAGTCAACAGGCTGCGCAGGTAATAGCTCAGCAGGGCTTTGAAACCGTCTATAGTATGGATGGTGGGTTTGAAGCCTGGCGATTGGCTAACCCGGTAGAAACGGCCTAATCATTTAACAAAGGTGCACAATGTGCACCTTTGTTTTATGCTTTTCACACGTAATACATTCCAGTATAAAGGTGTTATGTATCACACCTTCATTCAACGTAATATCGCGTTAATTCATTTCATGCTTCAGGGTAATAAGTAGCTTATGGGCCATCCTTTAATTGCGTTTAACCAACAAAGTCCCGCGCACCTTCTGGCTAACTACCTAACCAGCCAGAGTATCTCGGCAACGGTAATGCAAAGTGATAAAGAGTTTGTTGTTGTACTTGATGATCATGCACATGTCGATCGCGCAAAAGTTATTGCAGAAGACTTTTTGACAAACCCAACAAATCCTAAATATCAGCAAGCAGCCTGGGACAGTGGTAAAAATGTTCAGTTAGCCCCTTCTGGTAGCGGCTTCTCAGTGAAAAACATCATTAACGATGCAATAAAAGCTCCTTTTACCTCAGTCGTGTTTCTTCTTTGTGTTGCGGTTTATACGTTGTCGTTATTAGGGCTATTTGCGCCTATTGCGCAACATCTGCTCATGCAGCCATTCTCAGTCTTATCGGAAAATCATGAGTGGTGGCGACTGCTGGGACCGGCGTTTATTCACTTCTCAGCATTACACATTATATTTAACTTGCTTTGGTGGGGCATGCTAGGCGCCAAGATAGAACGTACGCTTGGGGTGAGTATGTTACTTATCGTGTTCTTAGTTTCGGCAACTATATCAAACGCCGCTCAAGCTATCTTTAGCGACCCGGTTCAGGCTAATTTATATTTGTTTGGCGGGCTGTCGGGTGTGGTTTATGCCGTAATGGGCTTCGTCTGGTGGTTGGGCTGGTTACGACCAAGCTGGGGCTTGTCGTTACCAAACTCGATAGTTGGCTTTATGCTGGTATGGTTAGTTTTAGGTTACGCTGACATTCTTTGGGTAAATATGGCAAATGCGGCACATACGGCGGGTCTTATTTCAGGCTGTTTACTGGCAGGGGCGTTAAGCTTAGGCTCTGAAAAGCGTTAGCGTTAGCGTTAGCGTTAGCAATAGAAAACCGTTATCAGTGACGCCTATTACGAATGGGTCGTTTTACAGTCAAAGGCTGAAACAATCCTATCTATGCGGACTGGTAGCTTCAATAGATACAGAAAAGCGAGCCCAATGAAAGCTCGCTTTTTTGTACAATCTTGAAAATAGCTCAATAGCTCAATAGCTCAATAGCTCAATAGCTCAAT
>NZ_BLIJ01000031.1:0-40024 GCF_009811475.1 Alteromonas sp. KUL150 | reverse complement strand
AGCTTAACCGCCTTGATATAGGTACTTCGTGAAGATAACGTTTTTCACCACTTCGCCACCGGTTTCTTGAACCATATGTTCTTGAAGAGCTTTCAGAATGGCGCGTCGGATGTCTTCACGGCCGGTAAGTGATTTGACCTTTTCCGCTGGCTGCTGGCCGAATATCTCAATTGCTGTCGAACGCAGCAAAGGTAGATGGTGCTCGGCAATTTCCAATTGACTCACATCGTTGATCATCAATTCCACAGATACGCGAACGTAGCCTAGCTTTTGTGCACTGTCGCTAATGTAGTTTGTAACAATTTCTGGCTCTAAACTTAAATAGGCAAAATTGGATTTATCTTGTGCCACTGCCGCGTTACTGCAGATAACCAACAAACCAAGTGCAAAAACACGTAAAACTAACGACTTAAGCATAGTGAAGTCCGGAACACCAAAGTTAAAAATTCTCTAGTAGTTTAGCAAAACTCAGATTAAACACACTACTGCAAAAGTTTAACCTAATGAAAATATTTGAATATGACGTGTTATCATACTAACAGATTCATTATTCGGGTTTTTCGTGTGAGTTTTAATGCCACTTTTCCAGTGGGTCTGCCGGTTAACTGGCAAGCACCGTCTGACGTCACAATTCCTCATTTACAGCTTAACAGCTGGCTATTAGACACGGGTTCACTTACCGAGCGTGTGCAATCTTCAAGCGAACATTTTGCGTTAGAGCTATTAGGTCAACAAACTCAAACCCCTCATAGTAACGAATTGTCTCTTTTGCACGTTAACGGAGAAACCAGCTATCAAGCCCGAGAAATATTGCTGTGTGGCGATCACACCCCTTGGGTATTTGCGCGCTCTATCATTCCCCAGGCATTTGTTGATAGTGAGTTATCGAACCTAGGTCAAGAGCCGTTGGGAAAGCGTCTTTTTAATGATGCGCGCTTTATCCGCTCTGCCTTTGAAGTATGCCAGGTTTCGGCTTCGCAATTTGGTATAAGCAGCAATGAAACTTTGTGGGGCAGACGGTCGTTGTTTACGTTAGACAGTTACAGCATGATAGTGGCCGAGGTTTTCCTTCCGGCTTGTCCGGCTTATCGTCAGCCCGCGGGCAGCAACATACAAAGCGAAAAACAATTATGAAGCACAATTGGAATGCGTACGCGCGACTCATGCGCTTAGATAAACCCGTAGGTATTTACTTACTACTATGGCCAACCCTGTGGGCGCTTTTAATGGCTGCTCAGGGCTTGCCTTCGTTAGGTATAACGCTAATTTTTGTGGCCGGCGTTATCGTAATGCGTTCAGCAGGCTGCGTGATTAATGACTATGCAGACAGAAAAGTGGACGGAAGTGTAAAGCGCACGGCGCAGCGACCGTTGGCAACCGGAGAGGTCACATCTAAACAAGCGCTTCAGCTATTTGGCGTGCTTATCGCCATAGCATTTGTGCTCGTGCTGTTTCTCAATTGGCAAACCATTGCGCTGTCGGTTATTGCTTTGCTTCTGGCTGCAAGCTATCCCTTCATGAAGCGTTATACCCACTTACCGCAGGTGGTTTTAGGTGCCGCCTTTGGCTGGGCCATTCCTATGGCTTTTATGGCAGTGTTGGAAACTGTACCTACCTACGCGTGGTGGTTGTTCGTTGCCAACTTACTATGGACAGTAGCGTACGACACCATGTACGCCATGGTAGACCGCGACGACGACTTGCAAATAGGTGTTAAGTCTACCGCCATATTGTTTGGTAAAAACGACGTGCTGATAGTCATGCTGCTGCAAGCCTTGGCGCTAACCATTCTATGGTTTATAGGCTGCGCTATTAATGCCACATGGCCTTACTATCTCGCCGTTCTGTTTTCGGCTTTACTATGTGTGCGTCAATATCAACTTATTAAACGCCGCCAGCGTGAAGGCTGCTTTACCGCGTTTATTGAAAACCACTATATCGGCTTAGCCATTACCCTAGGTACAGCCTTTCATTTTTATTTGGTTTAGTAAGGTAAAACTTATCAACAACATTGGTAGCTATTTAGCGCTGGTATAATTTTTATAAATTACAGCGCTAAAAGCCTGCTTCAACCTGTACCAAAGTCCCATTTTTCCTTATCGATAGCCCGTTTAAAGTGTTTGCTAGCTTAAACAGGTACACGCTTTACTCATTGAGTATTTTAAAATTTGTGCACAAAGTGTAATACTAAGTGTTATACTTTTGGTGTCGAATGGAATCTATACGCATATATAAATTAAAGTGGTTTAAGAGATTGGCGAGCAAAGAAGGCTTATCAGATAGCTTGCTAAAAGTAGCAATTGCAGAGATGCAACAGGGATTAGTTGACGCAGATTTAGGTGCGAATGTTTTTAAGAAACGCGTACCTAGTGGTGGGCGAGGTAAAAGTGGAAGTTTAAGAACCCTAATAGCATTTCAAGTTGATACTAAAGCCTTTTTTATCTACGGCTTTTCCAAAAGTACTCGTTCAAACGTTAGTGTCAAAGACATGAAGGCTTTAAAACTCTTGGCTAAAGAGCTATTTAACTATAGCGATGAGCAGCTTAAAAAAGCTATTGATTCAGGTAGTGTTGAAGAGGTGAGATAAGATGAAAGATGGCATTTTAGATGTAGTACACCGTACGGCAAAAGATCTGAGCGAAGCTGGAATTATGGATAAGCAGACCATGTATCAATTCGATGCATTATGTTTACCTAAAGTTGAGCAATATGACGGACAGCGGATAAAAGCTATACGTGAAAGAGCCAGAGTAAGCCAAGCCGTTTTTGCTGCCTATCTAAATATTACGCCTTCGACCATAAAGCAGTGGGAGCAAGGAAGCAAAAAGCCTCGAGGCACATCTCTAAAGCTTTTAAACCTTGTTGAACAGAAAGGTTTAGAGATCTTGATGTAGCCTTCCAAGGGCTTAAAAAACCTTGGAAAAAAGAGCAGTTATAGATTTAATATTTCGGTTCATATAGTTCAACAAAAAAGCGCCGTAAAGGCGCTTTCAGGTTTCTAGAAGTACCAATGTCTACTTTTCTGCTAGCTTTGCTTCAAGCTCAGCAATACGTCCTTCCATCGCGTCTAGTTTTTCACGGGTGCGAATAAGCACCTGGCTTTGAATATCAAATTCTTCACGTGTCACTAAATCAAGCTTAGATAACTGCGACTGCAAAACAGTTTTTACGCGGGCTTCAGCTTCTTCAGCCATGTTTTTTACGCCGGGTGGTACGGCATCAGCAATTTGTTTCGCTAAATCTTCGAGTTTCTTCGGATCCAACATGGAATTCCCTTATAATGCGCAGCTCAAAATATTAAAGCTATTCTATCGGTATCGACACGACATGCAATGAAAACTGTGTTGAACCCTCGTGAACGTTGTTTTAGGAATTAAATGAAACTAAATGAAGCTCAAGAATCTGCCGTAACCTACGTGTCTGGGCCATGTTTGGTACTGGCTGGGGCAGGCAGTGGTAAAACCCGTGTAATTACCAACAAGATTGCTCATTTAGTGCGAAACTGTGATATGCCAGCCCGGTATATCGCGGCTGTTACCTTTACTAACAAAGCTGCTCGTGAAATGAAAGAACGTGTGGCGCAGACTCTGGGCAAGCCCGAGGCGCGCGGGCTCAAAGTGTCTACCTTCCACACTATGGGCTTAACCATTATCAAAGCCCACGTGAAAGACTTAGGGTTAAAACCAGGCTTTTCGTTGTTCGATGATAAAGACTCGTTTGCTCTGCTTAATGATTTAACGTCTGACACTTTGGATGGCGACAAAGATCAGCTTCAGCTTTTACAAAGCTGCATTTCGAATTGGAAAAATGACCTTATCTTGCCCGATGCCTTACTACGGTCGGCAACCAGCACGGGTGAACGAGAGTTTGCAGAAGCCTACAAGCGATACCAAGACAATTTAAAGGCCTATAACGCGCTCGACTTCGACGACCTTATTTTGCTTCCCACACTACTGCTAAAAAGCAGTGAAGCAATAAGAGCAAAGTGGCAAAGTAAAATTCGCTATTTGCTGGTAGACGAATATCAAGACACTAACACCAGCCAGTATGAGCTAGTAAAATTATTGGTGGGCGAGCGTGCACGCTTTACCGTGGTTGGCGACGACGACCAGTCTATTTATTCGTGGCGGGGCGCAAAGCCACAGAACCTGCATTTGTTGCAGCAGGATTTTCCCCGTTTAAACGTTATTAAGCTGCAGCAAAACTATCGCTCGTCAGGCCGTATCCTGCATTGCGCGAATATTCTTATCCAAAACAATCCGCACCTGTTCGACAAAACCCTGTTTTCAGAGTTGCAGTACGGTGAACCGCTAAAAGTTATTGAGGCGAAAAACGAAGAGCATGAAGGCGAGCGTGTAGTGGCAGAATTGCTGGCTCATAAGTTTATGAACCGCACTCAATTTAAAGACTACGCCATTTTATATCGCGGAAATCATCAAAGCCGTATCTTCGAAAAATTGCTCATGAGTAACCGCATCCCTTATAAGATAAGCGGCGGTATGTCTTTCTTTGGCCGGGCCGAAGTGAAAGACATCATGGCCTATTTGCGGCTATTAGTGAATCAGGACGATGATAACGCTTTGCTGCGTATCATTAACACGCCTGGAAGAGGTATAGGCCGCGCCACGCTTGAAAAACTAGGTAACTTTGCCAATAGCTTAGGCGTGTCAATGTTTGAAGCGGCGACGCACCCTAACTTAAATAGCGTGCTGCCCGATAAAGCCTTTCATTCAGTTTCTGCCTTTGCACGCTGGGTGGTTGAGTTATCGGATAACGCAGAACGTGGCAATACCGCAGAAGCCGTTCGGACGATGATCCGCACCATGGGATATGAAGAGTGGCTGTATGAAACGAGTGCCAGCCCCAAAGCCGCTGAAATGGCCATGGCCAACGTAAGTACGTTATTTGGTTGGGTTAACGACATGTTGGAAGGTAACGACCTAGATCAGCCTATGACGCTAACTGAGGTGGTGAACCGCCTTATTCTTCGTGACATGATGGAGCGAGGCGAAGACGACGGGGAAGGGGACCAAGTTCAGCTCATGACCCTGCATGCCTCCAAAGGTTTGGAGTTTCCTATTGTATTCTTAGTGGGCATGGAAGAAGGACTGTTACCTCACCAAAGCAGTATTGATGAGGATAATGTTGAAGAAGAGCGTAGGCTTGCGTATGTAGGCATTACCCGAGCACAGCGTGAGCTCATCTTCAGCCATGCCAAAGAGCGTCGGCAGTTCGGAGAAGTCATTAATCCAGAGCCGAGCCGGTTCTTATTCGAACTTCCGCCCGATGATCTCCAGTGGGAAAATCAAAAGCCCAAAGCTACCAAAGAAGAGCGTCAGCAAAAAGGGCAGGTGGGTATCGCTAATCTTCGAGATATTCTTGGTAAAAAGTAAAAAGTAAAAAGTAAAAATTAGAGAAGGAGCGCTAATTTAATGCTGTTAGATAATAGTAAATGCTTACTTTTAAATTGCTAGTGAAGCCATATCAAGCACTCTTGCATGCTTCAATACTTTGCCTTGCCCATAAATACACTCAATGTCATTAAGGGCATCAAGCTGGGCTTGAGAGTCAACACCCTCTGCAATAACCTGAAACTTCAAATGCTCAGAAATAAGCATGACAGACTGAATAAGTTTCAAATTACGTTGAGAGCGGGGAAGTGACTTCACAAACCGATGATCAATTTTTATAAAGTCGAAGGGGTAGGCAAACAAGTAACTTAGCGAGGCCAAGCCACTTCCGAAGTTGTCTAACACCAAAGTCACGCCTGCACGCTTTAATTTCTTAATAGCAGGAAGGATGAACTGAGAGCGTCGGTTTAAATCGTTTTCATCAAATTCGAGCACTAATTGATTCGGAGTGATGCCAGAGGTTTCTATTACATTTAGCATTTGGTTCACCATAGAGGCTTGTAATAAATGGTTTATTGAAACGTTCACCGCAATCTTGTTGATAGGCTCATCGGACGTAGCGTAGTGGTTAAGCAACTCGCAGGCTTTTGTGAGCTGGAACAGATCGAGGTCTAACGTAAGCCCACTTTGCTCGGCCACTTGCCTGAATTGCTCTCTGGCTATCTTTCCATAAGCGGGGTGTGACCAGCGGACATACATCTCTCTGTAAAGTGTGCTGTTATCGTTAAGCTTGATGACAGGCTGCAGAAAGTAGTCGAACTCTTCTTCTCGTAGTGCTCGCCTAAATTCATTTTCAAGCTCAAGCTCTTCAATAAGCCTGTCTCGCATACTTTTATCGAACATCACAAAGCGACCGCGGCCGAGAGTCTTTGCTTGATACATGGCAGCGTCAGCATCACGTAATACTTCATCTGCGCTGCGATAATAGCTCTCTAGATGAGCGATACCTATGCTTGCGCCAGAATACATTTCTCGGCCATCAAGTAAAAACGGCTCAGAAATAGACGAAATAATGCGGTTAGCGACTTCTTCTACGTCAGCCTCATCTTCAAAGTTATCCAGAAGCACAACAAACTCATCGCCGCCTAAACGGGCCAGCAAGTCATGGCCGCGAATACACAGCGTTATACGTCGGGCTACTTCGATAAGGAACTCGTCGCCAGCGTGGTGGCCGAGGGTGTCGTTAATAACCTTAAATCTGTCTAAGTCAATAAACAGTACCGCAAACATGCTATCGCTGTAACGTTGCTTGCTGGCTATGGCAAGCTCCAAGCGGCTGGTAAACATGGAACGGTTAGGCAAGTCAGTTAAGGCATCGTGATGCGCATCGTGAATAAGCTTAAGCTCAATTTCTTTACGCTCTTCAATCTGCTGTTTTAAGAACTTGTTGGTGCGATTAAGTTCGGCAGTGCGCTCTTTAACACGTTCTTCAAGCTGCACGTTATAGCGCTGCATTGATTCTGTGTTGCGCTTACGCTCAATGGCAACGGCAATATGGTGAGATACAAAACGGAGAAGCTCTTGATCACGTAAATTGTATTTCGCTAATTTTCCGTAGGTTTGTACTGCGATCACTCCCGCTATTTCACCATCAACAACAAGTGGCGAGCCTAGCCATGAGTTTGCGCTATTCAACATCGTTTGCGCTACAGAGACGTCAATCTCTCCTGACTCTGCAAGCTCCAGCACCCTTGGCGGGTTGATAAGCTCTGCCTGCCCAGAGCGCAATACAAACTCGGTCAGCCCCAACCCAAGGGGCCTGGTATTAATTTCACTTTGTTTAGTATCGCTAAAGTAAGGGAACTCTAACAAGTCCTCTTCTTTATTGTGAATCGCTATATAGCAGTTGGGTGCACTAATTAGCCTTGCCAAAATCTCATGCAAACTGGAATAAAACGCATCCATATCCCCTTCAAGATTAGCGGCAAGCTCAGAAATCTCGAAAAGTGCTTGTTGCAACGACTCTACTTTCTGGCGCTCAAGAATTTCTTCCTGTAGGTCATCATTAATTTTTCGCAGCTGACGGGTTCTTTCGCGGATGGTACGCTCGGTGAGCTCTCTATTTTTTACTCGGTCTACCGTGGTCACAATATGCTGTGAAACGAAAAGCAGGACCTCTAAATCTTCTTGTGAATAATGCACGCCTTCATCATAGGTTTGCACTACCATTGCCCCAATGACTTGACTGCCGCGTTTTAGCGGTACGCCCAGCCATTCAACGGGTTGTGAACCTACCAGTTTAATACCGTATTCGGCAGCTAAACGTTCCTCGTCATCGCGTTTGTAGAATAAATGATTGCCGGTTTTCAGAATATAACCGGTCATGCCATCCATGAGCTGTTCAGCGGGTAATTGCCTAACGGTTTTTTCGTCGAACTCATCAACAAAGTAAGCAAAATCGACAACGTGGGTTTCTGGCTCGTAAAAGGCAACAAAGAAGTTGTCTGCGTTCATGAAGTCGGCAATGATTTCATGAATAGCGGAGTAAAGGCGGTTTAGGTGGCTTACAGAACTGGCAAGTTCAGAAATATCAAAAAGCGCCTTCTGAACACGTTCAGCGCGCTTATACTTGTCGGTGAGTTGCTGAAGCTGCGGTATAAGTTCGCGCAACTCTTCTTCCGTCAACTCATATTGCGTCGAATCTTTTGACATTCCGCTCGCCAGTTAAAAAGTAACGTTACCCCAACAGGTTAAATTACCCGAATAGCAGGTAAAACGCTACTTTTTCCATCAAGTTGTAGGGATTGTGCGGGTATTAGATACCCTCAATCATATACTCGATCGCTGCTTTAATTTCGTCATCAGAACAGTTTCCGCATGTTCCGCGAGGAGGCATGGCGTTAATACCGTTCAATGCGTTTTGCCATACACCGTCAAGACCGCGCTCATCCAGACGAGGCTGCCAGTCAGCTGCATTTTGAAGCTTAGGTGCGCCCAATACGCCTGCTGCGTGACATGCAACACACGCTGAGTTGTAAACGTCTTCACCAGATTTTGCGCCGCCTGCTGCCGCCGCGCTGCCTTGTGCTGCTGCACCTGCAACGTGTACTTGACCTAGCGGTTTAATACGCTCGGCAATTTCATCATTACTCATTTCTTGTGCTTGTGCTGCAAAAACAGTTAGCGCAGTAGCAGCCACAGTTAACCAAGTCTTTAATTTCACATCTGTCTCCAGGCAAGGATGAATTTGTTTAAAATATAACTGACCAGATTATAACGGTAAATTGGGTCTGAACAACTATTTGAGGCCAATTACCTATAAAAAGTAAGGATTTTTAACACTAGAACCAAGCGGTCTAAAGAGATTTTAATAAATGAGTTGATGCCAGCCTGTGCCATAAGTATCATTACGCCCGTTAGCATCCTATGTGTAATATCGTAGTGCACTAATGCAAGTGCCACACAGTGACTACACTGTTCGTACAAACCGCCCTTAGCTCAGCTGGATAGAGCGCGGCCCTCCGGAGGCCGAGGTCAGAGGTTCGAATCCTCTAGGGCGGGCCATTTCCCTCTTTTTTGCCCTTTGCTTTTTTTGGTCATAAAGCCTTAGAAATGAGTCTGTGACCAGATTGTGACCAAAGGTCTCTTGATGACGTCATTTCATACGGCATCGTGTAGGCCATATTTCCGATAGTTTTGTGTTAGTCAAACTCTCCAGTTTGCTTCTCGCCGCTTTCTTTAATTTTTCGCTGATTGCGACCTGCTTCATTGTTGGTATCTGAACGTTCGGGAAAGACCGTTATGCGAGCGGTAATTATACGTTAAAGCAAATTCAGAACGACTTGGCGGACTGGCTGAACAATGTAAAGCCAGAGCATGAACTAACCTAAGCTGCCCCCAAAAAACTTCATTTTACTTTGTTTCATTGTGTTTATATATGCACACTTTTGGCTTATAGTACTGATTGTGCATATATAAACACACTTTTGGTGTAAAAGATGAGCAGAGAATCAATCGGTAACCAGTTAATGGCTGAGCGCAAACGTCGGCATTTTAGCCAGGGTGACATTGCCAGCAAACTTAAAGTAGACCGGTCCCAAATATCACGTATCGAGAATGGCCGGTACCAGGGATCACTGCAGCTGCTGGAGCGGTACTTAACTCTCATGGGGTTAGAATTAACAGCCACCCCCGTTAATCGCCGCCCGACATTAGATGAACTGGATTCTATTTACGATGACGACTAATTCCATTCTCGCCGGACTGCCCGAACAGGTTCGCCAGTTGAAGGTCAATGTGGCCGGGCAATTATCCGGTATATTAAATCGGACTGCCCAGTTTAACTACACATATACCCGGCAGGATTTACCGGTATCGTTAACGATGCCTTATCAACCTGAGCCGTATACGCGGGGCGCACTACACCCGATATTCACGCAAAACTTGCCAGAGGGCTATCTGCGCCGGTATATCTCGGAAAAACTTATCCGGTATGCCAACGTTGATGATATGTACCTGCTGGCGCTGATGGGGGCGAAGGGTATCGGCCACTTATCTTATGATGCTGGCATTGCGCTGCCAGAACCCGAACCCATCGCCATCGATGACATACTGCATTGGGATGGCAAAGACAGCCTATTCCCTCAGCTGCTTGAACGCTATTACCTCAATGGGATGGCATCCGGTGTTCAGCCTAAAGTGGTGGTATCCCGCTCTACCATCTTACAAAAAGACGTTATCGTTAAAACGTTTGATGATGAGTTCCCGCTACTGACGGTAAACGAGTTCGTCTGTATGAAATGCGCTAAATACTGTGGCCTTACTACGCCCCGAGTATGGCTCTCGGATGATTTGCAGCATTACCTGGTAGAACGTTTCGACGTCGACGATGAAGGCAATAAAATCGGTATAGAGGACTATGCCTCGCTCATGGGGCGCACCGGCGACCAGAAGTACAGAGGCACCTATGAGAATGTTATGAAGGCTACACTCCGCAATACGCATTCTACTGAAGAATTAGACAAGATGTTTGCGCTGGTGGCCTTTAATTGTCTGATTGGTAACGGTGACGCCCACCTTAAAAACTTCTCACTGCAATACAACCGAGATCACACTGATGTAAAACTGAGCCCAGTTTATGACGTTACTCACACGCTCATATACCCGACTATCGATAACGCCATGGCGCTGAAAATGCGAAAGAGCAAAGCTTTCCCGACGCGCCGAGATTTGATTGAATTCGCCTTTGAGGTGGGGGTAAGCCGTTCTATAGCCGGCGATACTGTCGATAGCATGGCGCAGGGGATTCTTGATTGCCTGGCATCACTGGATGAAGTAAACGCCATGGAAGGGCTACGCGAGTCAATAGAAAGGCATGTTGGCAGCGTCATGGAACAGCATTCTATCCAGGCAGCCTATCGCCATGACAAAAAGAAAAAATACGAATAGGTCATAAGGCGAGTGGGGGGCGATTGCCCCTCCTCAGACTATCGGCATGATGGTGGTCCCCATCTCATCAGCCAGCTGGGTAAACACGCTCCCCCCGCTCACGATAGCTCTCGCCACGGCCAGTGTATCGACTAAAACAGCGTTCATCAGGTTTTGGCTTATTGCCGCTGATTACCACTATAATATCGTCGCCCTCATCGTAAGCGCTGAGCAAGGTATTGGTGGCGGTGGTAGTAGAGTGAAACATAGCAACTTCTTCCGGTGCTGGTGGTTCTGCGCTATTAAAATGCGAAACCTACTTATTAGGCGTTTCAGTTTCTGTAAACCATGAGTGGTCGTTGCTTTTTTGATAACGATGACGCTGTTTAAGTTATTGATAATTAGTGATGTTTTATTTGCTAGCCCTCCGGAGGCCGAGGTCAGAGGTTCGAATCCTCTAGGGCGGGCCATTTTCTTTAAAAGGCATGAACGTTTCCCCTCAAGCTTAAAGCATGTGAAAGTCATCACAACGCATCGCAAAGTCGTTATACTGAAATTCAATACTTCACTTTTAAGCGTACCCACGTGTCACTAACATCGCCTCAGTCTTTACGTAATCCCAGTTTTGCTCAGTCACTGCTTTGTTTTAGCGCTATTGTTGCGCTAATAGCAGGTGGGTTGTTCGGCTTGGGTATTAGCCTGCACGCCCTTATCTTTTTATGTTTGCTATGGGCTGGGGCGAATGCCTTTAGTTTGGGATACACGTACTTGCAAATTCGCGAATTAATGACAAGCGCATTAACGCGGGCTATGCCGGCAATTTATATCTTCATACTCATTGGAATGGTTATCGCCAGCTTCATGCAAAGCGGCACTATTTCAACGCTTATTTATTATGGGTTAAGTTGGCTAAATCCCACTGTTTTCTTGGCAGTGGGGTTAATTCTTTGTGCGGTAATGTCGGTATCAACAGGCACATCGTGGGGAACCGTAGGGACTATGGGCGTGGTGCTAACGGGCATTGGTGAAGCCATGAACATACCGTCTCCCATTGTGGCGGCAATGGTGGTGTGTGGCGCAACCTTTGGGGATAAAATGTCGCCGGTTTCTGATACCACTAACCTCGCTGCAATGAGTGCGGGCACGAACCTCTATCGGCATATGTATGGCATGCTGTTTACAACGGTGCCTAGCTTCCTTCTCGCACTGGTCATTTTTTTAGTGATAGGTTTTAGCTACGCAAGCGAAAGTTTAAACGCAGGTCAGGTATTTGAAATTAAAGCAGCGCTTGCCAAGCACTATAACCTTGCACCCTACATAACACTGTTACCTCTGGCGCTACTTACGGTACTAAGCATCAAAAAAGTCCCGGCTGAAGTCACCATGTCATTCAGCATTTTACTTGCGGTCATCATCGCTATTTTCTACCAAAACACCAATACCATTAATGTGCTTAATGCTCTTTGGGAGAACACCCCGCAAAATACCGGGATCGCGAATTTAGACGCCCTATTAGGGCGGGGCGGCATCAGCAGTATGAGCTGGACTTTACTTCTGGCCTTAATGGCAATAGCACTAGGCGGTATATTACACGGCGCGGGTTTTTTAGCGGCGCTGTTGGCGGGCATTATCAAACGGGTGAAGCGCACAGCAAGCTTAATAGCGGTAACCATAGCCTCTGGTTTTTTGGGCAATGTGGCTATGGGCGAAGCCTACATCTCAATCATATTAAATTGCCAGTTATTCAAAGCAAAATATGAACAACAAAAGCTAGACCCTGCCGTGTTGTCTCGGTCAGTGGAAGAAGGCGCCACCATGACCACAGGGCTTATTCCTTGGACAACAGCGGGAGCATTCTATTCTGCCACCCTTGGGGTTGAGGTTCTCGACTATGCACCCTATGCCTTTTTCAACTATCTAAACGGCGTTATTGCCGTAACCATGGCCGCTTTGGGTGTGGGCTTATTGAAAGGGAAAACCGCAAATCGTTAAGTGAGCCATTTGCACTTTTTGTAAGTGGCAGCCACGGTTTATCCCTTGGTGGGGACAATTACGACTTTATCCCCACTAGGGGATAAAGCCGCATAAAGAGGCAGTTATGTTTTAAGCCGATTTAGGCTTCAACCAATGCTGCGCCAGCATGCCAATGATCATCGCTCCTACAAACATCAGCACATCAGTTTGAAGCGACGCAATAGCAACTACGGCAGGGCCTGGGCAAAAACCACTGATACCCCAACCAATACCAAAAGCGGCAGAGCCTAATATCAACTTAGCGTCGATAGTTTTGCTAGTTGGTATATCAAACTTCTCGGCAAACAAAGGCTTGTTGCGCTTGCGCACCCAATACATACCTGGCGCAGCCACCAAAATGGCGCCGCCCATAACGAACGCTAACGTGGCATCCCAGTTGGCGCTTAAATCTAAAAAATTAAGCACGCGAGCAGGGTTACTCATACCTGAAATTAACAGGCCTAAGCCAAACAACAGCCCACAAAGTAGCGAGGCGATAATTACTCTCATGTTCTCTCTCCTCAGTTAATTTACAGGTGTCTGATAATTGTGGTGGTAAGTACAGCCGCACCCATAAACGTGAGCGTGGCAACAATAGAGCGAGGTGATAACCTTGAAAGGCCAGCCACTCCGTGACCCGATGTGCAACCAGAGCCAAGGCGTGTACCAAAACCTACGAGTAAGCCAGCTACAACCAGCCACGCCGAGCTCATTTGAGTTTGAACCTGCATACCGCCGGTAAACCCAATATAAAGTACGGCAGATAGCACAACACCTATTAAAAACGCTAGCCGCCAGTAGCGTTCAACGCCGCGCTCTGTCATTGCGCCTGCGGCAATACCTGAAATACCCGCGATGCGGCCTAGGGTAAGCAGTAATAAAACCACCGATGAACCAATAAGCAGCCCGCCTGCCAAGCCGGCAAACGGCTCAAAGGGAGTTGATGTCCAGTTTTCCAATTCTCTCTCCTAAATCTACTCGTGCGATGCTCTGTTAGTAACGCTATCGCGGATAAACACAGTACAGATAGAAGCCTTAAAACTTCTATTCAACTTCTATAAAATCGATGGCAAGATGCATCGCCAGCGCGCCTTCTCTGTCTTTCACCAAATCGTGCAGTGTAAATTGGTCAAGCTCGCTAATAAACTTATCAGCTGCGTCTTGAAGAATTGTTTTCAAGCGACATGTGGGCGAGATAACACATTTATTCGTTGGTGATGCAAAACACTCCGCCAATGCCACGTCTTCTACGGTTAACCTAAACACTTCACCTATATTTATAAGCTTGGCATCTTTTGCCAGACGAATGCCGCCCCCGCGTCCCTTTGTGCCAATAATGTATCCATTGTCGATAAGCAAGGTGATGACTTTTTTTAAGTGATTAAAAGATACGAAGTACGCATCTGCAATTTCACCTGTCTTTACCAATTGGTTTTTTCGTAGCGCGAGATAGATCAAAACGCGAAACGCTAAATTACTAAAAGTATTGATTTTCATGGGTTATCTAAAAAAGCGATTGTCTTAATCGCTGAATTTTACCGCACCATAAAAATTAAATATATATTTAGAATATACTTTATTGTATATTTTGTTCTATCATATATCAAAATGAAATAAGGTGTCGATATGATTATTCTTGGTTACATCGCTGCTGTTCTTATGGGAATGGTTTTAGGCGTAATAGGCGGAGGGGGCTCAATCCTTACCGTGCCTATCCTCGTTTACTTAATGGGCGTTACGCCAGATGTCGCCACCGGCTATTCATTGCTTATTGTGGGTGCCACAGCCGCATTCGGCGCAGTAAGGTATTTCAAAGAGGGTTTAGTTGACGTTAAAGCGTCTATTTTATTTGCTGTGCCTTCCATCATTGCTGTTTATCTAACACGGGCTTTCCTAATGCCCGCCATTCCCGAAACTATCGCTTTTCAATCGCTAACCATAGATAAAAATCTGGGCATCATGGTGCTGTTCGCCATGCTGATGTTGGCCTCTGCTGCCATGATGTTAAAGAAGGCTTACAGCAAATCGGCGCCAGCAACCCAGGTTATTGAAAATAAACAACCCAACGTTGGGCTGATAGTTATTGAAGGCGCCGTAGTTGGTGTTGTTACCGGCATACTCGGCGCGGGCGGGGGCTTTCTAATTATACCTGCCTTGGTACTTATTTTAGGCATGCCCATGAAGAACGCGGTGGGCGCGTCGCTATTCATTATCGCCCTAAAGTCGTTGCTTGGCTTCATTGGCGACCTACAAACCGGAATTCAATTGGAGATGCCTTTGCTGCCGCTTATGCTGGTAGCCACGTTTATTGGGATGGCTGTCTCCACGAAGGTAGCGGGAAAACTAGACGGTGCAGCTTTGCAGAAGTTCTTTGCATTCTTCACTCTAGTTATTGCCGTTTTCATCATGACCAAAGAACTTCTTTAGGAGAACAC
The DNA here is from genome assembly GCF_009811475.1 of Alteromonas sp. KUL150. Taxonomy (NCBI): domain Bacteria; kingdom Pseudomonadati; phylum Pseudomonadota; class Gammaproteobacteria; order Alteromonadales; family Alteromonadaceae; genus Alteromonas; species Alteromonas sp. KUL150. The sequence continues at coordinate 24,798 of NZ_BLIJ01000031.1, read as the reverse complement.
CAATGAACGTTGAAACCTTTTACGATAACAAAACGGCCACGTTTACCTACGTACTATTCGACCCCGCTTCCAAAGAGTGTGGCGTGATAGATTCGGTTGCCGATTACGATATCTTTTCGGGTCGCGCGTCAATGGAAAGCGCCGACAAAGTTATCGACTTCATCAACCAAAACCAGCTTAAAAATAAGTGGATTTTAGAAACCCACGTGCACGCCGATCACATTACCGCGGCGCACTATTTAAAATCTAAAATTGGCGGCAAAATTGGTATTGGCTCAGGTATTAAAACAGTGCTAGATACCTGGCTAGATGTATTTGAGACGGCCAACGACACGCCGAGCGATGGCAGTCAGTTCGATGTGCTGTTCGAAGAAGGCGACACCTTCAATATCGGCGAATATGAAGTGAAAGTATGGCACACGCCGGGGCATACCCCAGCCTGCGCCAGCTTCTTGGTAGACGGCAAAATATTTGTAGGCGACACCATGTTCGCCCCTAACTTGGGAACGGCGCGCTGCGACTTCCCGGGTGGCAGTGCCGAGCAACTTTACAACACCATTCAGCGCTTCTTCACCCTGCCAGACGACACCACCGTTTACCTTGGTCATGATTATCCTAAAGAGGGGGTAGCCCCGCTATCAACGGTATCTATTAAAGAGGCCAAGGAAACGAACAAGCAAATTCGACCAGAAGTAACACTGCAGGAATATGTGGAAAAGCGCGAAGCAAGAGATGCAACCCTTGCGGTACCCAAATTACTGTTACCCGCCATTCAAGCAAACCTTCGCAACGGCCAGTTCGGCGAAAAATCTGAAGGCGGTAAGCAGTTCATTAAAATTCCTGTGAATGCCATTTGAAGGGGTGAGTTATGCAATATGCCAACGTAACACAACAGCTATCTGTCTGCCCTCAAATTTCAGTGGATGATCTGGAGACAATAAAAGCAGCAGGGTTTAAATCTATTATCTGTAACCGCCCTGATGGTGAAGGGGCAGACCAGCCTACCTTTGCGGAAATAGAAGCAAAAGCATCGTCGCTGGGTTTACCCTGCGTATATCAGCCAGTAGTTAGCGGAAAAGTAACCCAGCAAGACGCAATAACGTTTGAAGCGAACTTACAAAAGTTAGAAGGTCCCGTATTTGCCTACTGCCGAACAGGCACACGCTCTATTACCCTATGGGCCATGACCGCAACCAAAACGCTTTCTTATGAAGACATACTCTGTATGTCGCAGAAAGCCGGCTATGACTTAAGCGGGGTAGTGCGACGCCTAAAAAACGGCGGTGAAACACCCAGCGACCATGCCGATCACTCTCATGCGGTAGTGATTGTAGGGGCGGGCGCGGGGGGTGTTGCTGTTGCATCTAGTTTGAAATCGCGATGCCCAGATTTAGATATCGCTATAGTAGAGCCCAATGAAGTGCACTACTACCAGCCTGGCTGGACGCTAGTAGGCGGGGGCGTATTTAACGCTAACGACACCGTGCGCACAGTGGCCTCTGTTATTCCTAATAATGTTAAATGGATAAAAGCCGGCGTAGCGGCCTTTGCGCCAAAAGAAAACATGATAGTGGTAGACGGCTGCCGTACCATTAAATATGAACACTTGGTGGTTTGCCCCGGTATTAAGCTAGATTGGAATAAAGTGGAAGGCTTAAGCGAAACCCTAGGTGAAAATGGTGTGACGTCAAACTACCGTTTTGACTTGGCGCCCTACACATGGGAATTGGTAAAAAACCTTAAAAAGGGGAAGGCAGTATTTACACAGCCGCCAATGCCAATTAAGTGTGCAGGTGCGCCGCAAAAAGCCATGTATATGTCATGCGACCACTGGTTTAAAGAAGGCGTGTTAAACGATATTAACGTTGAGTTCTACAACACGGGTGCCGTACTTTTTGGTGTAAAAGAATACGTGCCGGCACTTATGGAATACGTTAAAAAATACCACGCAACGCTTAACTTTGAACACCAGTTGGTAAAGGTTGATGGTAAAGCAAAAGTGGCTTCATTCAAGAAGGTGGCAGACCCAGACGCCCCGCTCGTTGAAACTGAGTTCGACATGCTGCACGCGGTTCCGCCCCAGTCTCCGCCAGATTTTATCAAAGTTAGCCCGCTTGTTGATGGCACTGGTTGGATTGATGTCGACCAGTCAACGCTGCAACACAAGTCGTTTGAAAATATTTTTGCCCTTGGCGACGCCATAAACGCGCCTAATGCTAAAACAGCCGCGGCGGCGCGCATGCAAGCCCCAGTGGTTGCCAATAACTTGCTTTACGAGCGCGGTGTGCAAACAGATAAAGCCATCTACAACGGTTATGGCAGCTGCCCGCTTACTGTAGAGCGAGGTAAAGTGATATTGGCCGAATTTGGCTACGGCGGAAAAATCCTTAACAGTATGCCGACGTGGGTGCTTGACGGTACGAAACCGTCGCGCCTAGCATGGTATTTAAAAGAAAAGTTGCTTCCACCCATTTATTGGGAAGGCATGCTGAAAGGCAGAGAATGGCTGGCTAAACCAGAAACTCAGCATATTAATAAGTAACTCGCCATTAAATTCGACAGGAAGCTTTAGCCCGTTAGAAAGGCTAGAGCTTTTTTATTTTAGAAAATGGACTGCACTTGAGTTTTACGTAAGCACCGCTTTTTAAAGGGCGATGCTAAATAAAATGCTGCTTGTTCCTATCTCTCACACTCCTCCAATTTTCAAAACTAAAAGCAAAAATATAAATAATTCTTTATTCAATATTGTAATGTGTATTTGAGATATATATTATAGAGGCGTAGTGAGTTAGCGCAGTTCAAAACAGGAAGTTGCCTAACTTATTACAAGGCACTTCATGTCTTTTCCATTTTGGATATGGTCGAAACTACTTGGCCACCTCTCAGAGGTGGCTCTTTTTTTCGATAAGCCGCTTCCATGCATTGATATGTTATAACGTTTGAGAGGGTGAAATGAGCAAGAAAGTAACCATGAGCGTGATCGGATTAATAATCAGCTCTCTTGTAAATGCACAAGATACCCCACAATCTCATAATCATCTGCATGAGATCGAACGGGTCCGCGTTACGGGTTCGCCAATGGCACTGAAAGTAGAAGAAACTGCAATAGCCGCGTCTATTTTAAGTGGTAAAAGCAAGTTATGGCATCACAGCCTTTCTTTAGGCGACTCAATTGCACATATGGTCGGAGTAGATACGGTAAGTACAGGCGGGCAAGCGGGAAAGCCAGTGATAAGGGGCTTAACAGGGAACCGCGTGCGAGTGTTGCAAGATAGCGTGCCTCAAGACTTTCAACAGTTTGGAATTAGACATGCACCAACTGTTGATCCGGTTAATGCGTACAGAATAGATGTGGTACGCGGGCCTATGAGTGTTATTTTTGGGTCAGATGCTATGGGTGGTGTCGTTAATGTAATAAGCGCTCAAGTTCCCTTGTACAGCGAATCAATGTTGTCTTCTGCCCTTCTGAGCTTTAAATACGGCACTAATAACGATCAGCTCGGTACGTCTTTACACGCAGAAGGCGGTAAAGCACAGTGGGGGTGGGCATCTTCATATCACCGTGAAAAAGCTGATAACTTTGAAACACCTTCTGCAGATATTAATTCAACGAGTGTCAGCAGCCTCCCTCGCTTTTCAGGCGAAATACCGTTTACTAACTTTGATATTGAAAGTATCAGTTTGGCTAGCGGGTTCGTTTCAGATGCTTTCGATTGGACGGTAAGGTACACAGGTTTTTCGAACGAGCAGAATTTTCTTCAACCTAATAATGTGCCAACAGGCCAGCATCTAGACAACAAGAATGTCTTGTCTGATATGGCCCTTCACCTTTCTGACCAATGGAATGTTCATTTTATTCTTAATTGGCAGAAGAATGAGCGCGCTGCTGGCACAGGAATATCATTCGAAAAGTTAAGCAACGCCAACAGCGATTTAGACATTGAGTTAGTGCGCACCCAAAGTAAGCTGCTTTTTGAGCATGATTACAGTACAGCGTGGAAAGGTCAATTCGGTGCTGAATACATATACAAAGATCAGACAACCAACGTTGGCACCTTGGTCCCAGATGCCTCGGTAGACTACATAGCCTTATATGCTTACGAAAAGTTTGAAAATGATTTTCTCATTGCCGAATTAGGTAGCCGATGGGACAAAATAGCCCTGGAGCCACAAAACGAGAGCCAGAAGTGGGTTAATAACTTTGACCGTAGAGTCTGGACCGCATTAACAGGCTCTGTGAGTTTAAGTTGGAAACTCAGTGATAACTGGCTGTTCATTCAACGAATAGGAAGAGGGTTTAGAGCCCCATCTATTTTTGATTTATATGCGGGTGGTGTACATGGTGGTGTTGCGGCTTATCAAACTGGCAACAGCGAACTAGTAGAAGAATACTCGTTCAACAAAGAAGTTGGGTTGAACTACATAAGTCAAAATATACAGGCATCTATCACGTTTTATCAAAATACGTTTCAAGACTACATTTACCAAGCTGATACCGGCACCACGCATCAGCCGTCCGGTTTGCCCCTGTTTGAAATGAGGCAGGGAGACGCCCAAATAGAGGGCGTTGAGATAGGCGCAAACTTCAAAATAACCCAACATATCGACTGGGAGTTTAACGCCAATATTATCAACAGTGAACTAGCTAGTGTTGGTACTGAGCTGCCACTAATGCCAGCAAATAGCTTTTATCAGCGAATTAACTACAGTTTTGGCGAACTATCATTATTTAGCGATATAAATTTGGTTATCGAGCACGAATACAAAAACAACAAGTCGATTGCAGGAAAATTTGAACCCTTTGCTCAGTACGATTTTCTCCCTTTTGGTACCGCATCGACAGAACAATATCATTTGATAAACCTCGGTGCTTCAACACAGTTACAGATAAACAAGCATCCAGTTACGCTTAGCGTAAAAGTAAATAATGTAACTGATGAGGCTTATCGAGACTTTTTAGATACCTACAAGGGCTATGCATTAGGTATGGGTAGGAATATTCAGCTTAGCCTGTCGGCTCAACTTAGGTAATTGACCATGAGTATCACTTTAGCAAACAAAGATGACAGAACCTCACTTCTTATTCTATCGGTAGTGTTAGGTATAGCAGCAACCGCTTTTTTGGATGCTGTGAACTATCTACAACACATTATTCTAGATAAGCCACTAACGCGGTATGAATTTATCGGACGGTGGGTTATTTACATGACAGATGGCGTATTTTCTCATCAATCAATTAAAGCCGCGCCACCAAAAGCAGGTGAATTAATGTTGGGGTGGGTTGGGCATTACGCAATCGGCATCGGGTTCGCTTTGCTTATGCTCATTTTTACCGGCGTTAAATGGGTGCTGAAACCATCTTTCTTGCCAGCGTTTATTGTGGGTTTTGCAACGTGCAGTATTCCTTTTTTTCTTATGTATCCAGGAATGGGATATGGTATCGCAGGCTTACACACACCTAACCCCGCCATGCTTCAGTCGAAGGTACTGTTATCCCATTTTATTTTCTCAGTGGGTCTTAATGCCGCAGGCTGGCTTCTAAGCAGGCGGATTCAAGATGCCTATAATGCATAAAAGGGGAAATTAAATAAAAGACGGCTCATGTTTTACGCTGCTGATAAATCCACATTAAGTGAATGGTAATCAATACTTTGCTGCTCAATAAACGAGGGTGCTTCATGAAGTAAAACAATAGATTTTCGTGCCGTAAGCCAAGGCAATATACGCATGAAAATGCGCTCTGCCATAGCGCTATCAAGCCCATTAAATGGCTCATCTAATACAATAAGCTCAGGGCTTCTAAGTAGTAGCCTAGCCAAACAAATACGTCTCGCTTGTCCACCTGAGACCTTTGCTCCACCTTCACCTAACCAAGTATTCAATCCCTCGGGAAGCGAATCAGCCCACGTTTGTAGCTCAACTAGCGAGAGTACATCGAACACTCTGCTGTCTTCTATGCTTTCAAGACCCAATGTTAAGTTGTAGTACAAACTGCCAGACAGTAATGAAGAGGTTTGCTCTAGATAGGCACAGTGGCGATACAAGCTGTCTGACGAAATATTTTGTACTGATATATTATTTATCATTACGCTAGCGTTCGATTTATCTAACGGTACAAGCTTAAACATAAGCTTCGCTAATGTTGACTTGCCCGATCCAGATCGGCCTGTGATAAAAAGAGGGGGGCTATCATTCAAATTAAAACTTATCTTGCGTGACGCACTCGCGGGAATATGTGGGTGATTACTTACCTCGCATGACACCTCGCTTACTGCCGTAATATCAGTGCTATCGTTATCACAGCTTTCACTGGCCAATGTGGATAGTCGCTTACTTGCATAGTCGGTTTTTCCCCACGAACTGAACTGCTCTGGTGTGGCTTGTAATAGTTCAGCCACGCCAACGAACAAAAGTGCCAACATGATAGCTGTTGGCCCCTCAATAACGTGGTGGTTTACAGCCCATAAGCTGGCATAAAGAGTAGCTACTAGGGCAACACCAAATATTGAATCGGTTATCATCTGAATTCGAGCAATACGTTTTTGCAAATTATTGTGATGCTGCTCAAATAGCGAGAGTGCCTGGGTAGTATCTTGTGAGTGATAACTCATCAAATGCTGGCTATTGAGCACAAATGCGCCCTTGAGATGGCTAATCAAGGTTTCTCTCGTGTGATTTAAGTGCGAAATGGCTTGCGAGGCAGCGGTTTTGGTTTGCCGTATTGAAAACAATATAAGAAGTAACCAGGCTAGCGTTGAAGCAATTAGAAAAACAACACTAAACTCAAACCAGATAAAGCACAAAAATACGCTTATCACACCCAAAAGAAGCCCTGTGGCTAGGGTTGGAATAGTGTAACGAATTAATATGCTATCAAGGGCATCTAAGTCTGAGGTGAGCCGGCTTAGCCACTCACTGTCGGATGTTTGCCTAACATCGTGAAGTGGCCTATGGGAGAGCGCATTAAATATCGTGACGCGATATGTCGCAATTAGTCTCAATATAGTATCGTGATTGTATAGTCTTTCAATATATCGGCCAATGGTCCGACTAAGGGCAAAATAACGGATCCCAGAGCCCGGCATATACATATCAAGCTTTACAATTAAACCCGCACCTATGGCTATTCCAGCTAACGCCGTGGCAGTAATGAGCCAACCAGAAAGCGCCAGTAACCCCACGCCAGAAAGCATGGTAAAAAACGACCAAAAGAGCCCAATTAGCAGGCGTTTACGTTCATTCTTAAAGATAATTGAAAACCAAAACTTCATATTACCGCTAGGCCTTATTGGTTAAGTCAAAATGATTACTGGCTTTTGCAACAAGTTCACAGTCGTGTGTTGCAACCACTACAAGGGCGCGGCTTTTAAGCTCGTCTAATGCCTCTATAATTACGAGCCTACTTTTTATGTCTAAACTTGCCGTGGGCTCATCAAGCAAAATGAGTTCGGGTGGGTCTAATAGTACTCTCGCTAGCGCAATACGCTGCATTTGCCCGCCAGATAATCCTTGTCCGTGTTCACCTATCACTGTGTCTAGCCCGCTATGATGCGTTAAAAGCTCGTCTGACAACTCAAGCTTTTTAAGAACCCTTAACATATCTTCATCTGATGCAGAGGAGGACGAAACGGATAAATTCTCTCGAACGGTAGCGTTTTTAATCCATGCTTTCTGAGGCAAATAGGCAATGGAGTGCACTTCTTTAAGTGTTAGTTCAACACTGCCCGACATTGGGTGTAAATAACCTGCAATGGTGTTGAGAAGGGTGGTTTTACCACACCCCGATTCGCCAGAAAAAACCAGTAAACCTCGCCCGGAAAAAGAAAAATCGAGGGCAGACCTTTTCTCTTTATTGCCGTTATGTCCAATTACGGCGTCTTTAAGTGTTAAGCGAGTAACTTCACTTGAAGCTGTAACCTGTCTGCCATCGCTGTAGCCTAATACCACTTCTTGTTCTTCCAAGTGCTGAAGTGAAGACACCATATTATTGGCGGCGCCTAAAGCGCTGGCTCTGTCATGATAGTAAGTAGATAGCGTGCGCAGAGGCTTAAAAAATTCGGGAGCAAGCAGTAAAATGCCAAGCCCTGAAAATAGCGTTAACGACTGTGCTGGCCCCCAATTAATTGCCCCGTAAAGTGAAAAACCAATATAAATAGCAAGGCTTGCAATGGCTACGCTGGTGAAAAACTCCAGCACGGTTGAAGAAAGGAACGCCAGCTTAAGTGTCTTCATAACAATGTTACGATACGTGTCACCGCGCTTAGCGACCTCATCAGACATACTTTTCTGAGCCCCCAAAAGCGCAATAGTTGAAAGGTTTGCGACACGATCGAGAAAGTGCCCAGCTAATCGCTGGCGTAACAACGCATACCTTTCATTCACATGTTCAGCGCCCATGCCAACCAAGATCATGAAAAGTGGAATGAGAGGCGCCGATACTAAGAGCAAAACGGCACAAAGCCAATTCAAATAGGCGACAGTAACAAGAATGAGCAGAGGCGTTATAACAGCAAGCATTTGTTGAGGCCAATAACGGGAAAAATAGCCGTCGGTAGCTTCGATGTCTTCAACCCATTGCGATGCCAACGCACCGCTAGACAAACTCTGTAACGCCATGGGGCTGGTAGTATTCCACCGTTTAAGCAATGTTTTCCTTAAATGGTTTCTTACATTGGCGCTTGCGTCTTGCGCTAGGTTAGTTTGTTTCCATGTGAACAATGGTTTCACAACACTTACGACTAGAAGAAACAGCCAATAGCCAGGCATACTACTGAGAAGGGATTGGTTCACCAGCGTGTCGTGTGCAATTAGTGCAACCAACAGCCACTGCACTATCATAAGCACTGACCCTATCGAACCAAAAAACACCGATTGATTCAAAAGGGAGCGTTGGCTGGCTACTTGCTCTTTTAAAAACTGCGCGCCTGATACAGCTTTTTTGTCAGGCGCGCTTCGGGTACTACTAGTCATGATTAATGGTAACCAGCGTCGCCCACTTTTCCTCTGAATACCCAATAGGTCCAGCTGGTATAGGCTAATACAATGGGAATAACAAACAAGAAACCTAACAACAGAAACAGTTGCGAATTATAAGAAGACGCGGCGTCGTAAATAGTAAAATTTGGTGGAACAATATAAGGCCATTTGCTAACTAGTAAACCAAGGTAACTGAACAAGAAGATGCCCATGGTAGCAACGAAAGGCATACCATCTTGCTGCTTTTTAACCGAACGAAATACTAAATAGGCACACCATAATACCAATACCGGAAGTGCCCAAATAATACTAAAACCTTCAAACCATCTGACCATTGCTGTGCTATCCACATATGGTGTATAAAAAGACACTACACCAAATACAACAAGCAGAGCGATAAGCAACTTAGGCGTAATTTTATATGCCCATTGTTGTACCGCACCATCTGTTTTCATGATAAGCCAGGTGCTGCCTAGAAGCGCATAGCCTACAACAAGACCAAAACCTGTTAATACGGTAAACGGCGTCAACCAATCAAGGGGGCCACCTGAGTAAGCGAAACCCTCAGTTTCGAAACCCTGAATATAGGCGCCTACTACCGCTCCTTGCGCGAACGATGCAACGAATGACCCTATAGAAAATGAATAGCTCCATAAGTACTTAGACGTTTTCGCCTTGAACCTAAATTCAAAGGCTACGCCTCTGAAAATAAGGCCTGCTAGCATTAAAAATACGCCAATATAAAGAGCGGGTAAAAAGATCGAATAAACTAACGGAAAGGCCGCGAGTAGTCCCGCGCCTCCCAATACTAGCCAAGTCTCGTTGCCATCCCACACTGGGGCGACAGAATTCATCATTTTGTCACGTGCTTGTTCGTCGGGTGCGAAGGGGTACAAAATGCCTTGGCCTAAATCAAAGCCATCCATTAGCACGTACATCATGATCCCGAAACCAATGATGCCTGCCCAAATTAAGGTTAAATCAAATGTTGGTTCCATTTTTATAAGTCTCCATCAATAGCCACGTGGCCAGCTGAAAATGGACGTGCAGGACGTTCTACTTCATCCATTTCATGAGGGGCGTTAGCTTTCTCAAGTCCGCCTTTGAACACTTTAAGCAAATAGTAAATACCCGCGCTGAATACCAGTGCGTACACCACCACATATCCAATTAGAGAGAATAATGCCATGCCACCGGTTAACGAAGGCGTTAATCCTTCTGCATGCGTCATTTGGCCGTAAATGAGCCAAGGTGCTCTTCCTGTTTCGGTCACTATCCATCCGGCTAGAACCGCAAAGAATGGGCTTATACTCATCAATCTAAGGCCTTGTAAGAACACTGGCGATGTATAAATTTTGCCGCCCATTCTATAAATAAGCCCCCACACACCGAACAACACCATCAGCAGTCCAAGCCCAACCATGACCCTGAATGACCAAAATACGACAAACACAGGCGGCTGTTCTTCTTTTGGCACTGCTTTTAATCCGGGTACTTCACCGTCCCAGTCATGGGTGAGTATGAAGCTGGCTAACTTAGGAACTTTTAATTCAAAGTGGTTGGTTTGCGCTTCTTTATCTGGAATAGCAAAAAGAAGTAGCGGTACTCCAGTGCTGGTCTCCCAGTTACCTTCCATCGCAGCAACTTTCGTAGGCTGGTGTTTCATAGTGTTTAATCCATGGAAGTCTCCTACTACAGTTTGAAGTGGTGCAAGGAACAATAAGAACCATAAAGCTACTGACAGCGCTTTTTTATTCGCTTCTAGTTCGCGTTTTTGCAAAATGAACCATGCACTTACGCCAGCAACAACAAGGGCGGCCGTAAGAAATGACGCTAGCGCCATATGAGCAAAACGATAACCAAAAGAAGCAGTAAATAATGCGTCAGCCCAGGATTTAACGTGGTAAATGCCGTTTATAAGCTCTAGGCCATCTGGGGTTTGTAGCAAAGAGTTGGCTGACAATATCCAAAATGAAGAAATAAACGTTCCTGTTGCCACCATAATAGCGGCAAAAAGATGAACGCCTTGCGGTACTTTTTCTCGACCGAAAAGCAGAACGCCAAGAAACGCCGCTTCTAAGAAGAAAGCAGTGATAACTTCGTAGCTTAGAACGGGCCCCAAGAAGTTAGCGGTGGCGTACGAGAAATTACTCCAGTTTGTGCCAAACTGGAACGACATAACAATACCGGAAACCACGCCTATGCCGAAAACAACGGCGAAAACCTGTATCCAAAATTTTGACAAACGTTGCCAAATTGGGTTTTCAGTTTTGAAGTAAAGTGTTTCAAATCCAGCAATAGTACTTGCCAGACCAATCGTAAACACTGGGAATATGGCGTGAAAACACACCACAAATGCGAACTGTATTCTCGACAGTACGAGAGGATCTAATTCCATAATGCTGGCCTCTTTAGAGATAAACGCAACAGGGTTTTTAATTCACCCTATTTAGGACTGATAACGGTATTTTACGCTCTAACTTCTTAAATGTATATTTTAAATATACATATTAATTTGTGTGTTAACTATATTTAATGTTTTGTTGGGGCTCTCAAAAAGCATAGCTAGCCTGCAGATAGGCGTAACTAGTGAGTCGTTCGCCTGTGACCACTTTTCTGTTTAGATTGGCAAGCGCTATTCCTGACTCAAATTGCACGCTTTCAGCTATTTTGCTTCGAAAACGTAGCTCAGACAGCGTACCTAGAAAGTCACCATTACCGAGTAATTCGCCGTTCAAACGACCTGAAACGCTACTTCGATGTATATCGAACGCACGTATCTGCATAAAAAGGTGATTGCGTTCATTTAATTGAATGTCAGACGAAACGCCCATCGATGCCATATTGCTGCGCGCAAATAAGCCAAAAATACCTGTTGGCCCATACTCGAACCTTCTTGCACCAAACAGTGTGCTGAAACCTTCAAACGAGTCTGTTGGCGTGTCATCACCCGATGCAAAATCATAAAACACACTCACGTTAGCTCGATTGAACCTTGAAGATAGCGCTATGTGGAAAAAGTTAGCGCTAATGGGTTGTGATCGATAATCTCCGCGCTGTAGAGCTACTTCGTAATTTATACCTAATTGTTGTGAAAGTTTTATGTTGGCCAGATTACCGAAGGTTTGTCTTTGTGTTCTATTTAGTGAGTCTTGATCTTGAAGCCCGTAAAATTCGACGTCACCAACAGATGTTTTTAGGCTGGCATGAATTCCATAGAAACGCACGTCTGAACTTGATGAGTCGAGCTCCCTATCATTAATGCTTTGATGAATATCTAAAGTAGGTTTTCGGGTAACAGGGAAGGTATAAAACGCCGTAATTGATAGGTTTGATAGAGAGGCATCAATTTTTACGCCGTCGAAGGTATTGAGCGTATTCCTGAATCTATTTCTGGCTATAAGGCGCCTGCTTCCCACGTCCATCGTGAACCGGCCTGCTTTTAACGCAATCGTTTCTAAATTTTCGTCGTCTACTACACCTCGCCAAGACGCAGCGAGTTGTACGGGCTCTAACGCATTAGAATCATCTGTACCCACTGGCGTATATTGGCCCTGTTTGAAAATCCGGCTGTCCATGAGTTCAGCCTCAAACTGAAGTGGACCATATTGGTAAGCAGCATGTGTGGATATTCTTGTTACGACCGCATCGTCAGCTGCGTTAGATTCAGGCAATTGATTATTTACGTATTCGTATCTAACCCGAACATTAGTCGTTATTCTAACGCTATGTTCGGGTGTTTTATTTGCTATTACAGTGTTAGGTAAGAATATGAGAACTAAACCCAACGACAGGGTAGAAAGCTTAACTAAAGACATTTTGCTTGAACTGCTGTCTCATCAGGTATCTCAACTGTACCGTGCACATTAATGACTTATTGGCAGCTGTTTACGTTGCCATTCATCCATGCCCCCTGCCACAGAAAACACATACTTATGGCCCATATCAGTTAACGATTTAGCGGCTAACGCGGACCGGCCGCCTGTCTTACAAATTAAGTAAACACTGCGCTGTGCCAAGTCGTTAATCGCATCTTGCTCCTCGCAATGATGTACAAGGAGCGGATGGCTGCATATTTTTGCTTCAAGTATGCCTCTAGGAAAATTAACCGAGCCGTTAATATGACCGTGTTGATACTCCTCACTTTCCCTAACATCAATCAAAATGACGTCTGGTTGGGTCAGTGCCACCATTAAATCGTCTACCGTTACTTCCTCAACCGCAGCTTTCACTTCGCTAATGAATACCTTTGGCGTTTTCATCATTCACCTCACAGCTGATTAATAGGTACTTTGATATAACTAACGTTATTGCTTTCAGGCGGCGGTAACTCACCGGCTCTTACGTTAATTTGAATAGAAGGCAAAATAAGTCTGGGCATACTTAACGTCGCATCCCGAGCTTCACGCATTTTTACAAACTCATCCTTTGAAACGCCGTCTTTGACGTGAATGTTGTATTCCCGCTGTTCGCCAACCGTTACTTTACTTTCATGGGTGCGATGTTGAGTAGGGTAATCATGGCAAACGTAGATATTGGTTTCTTTGGGTAATGCCAAAATGCGATGTATAGAGTCATAGAGGGTAGTTGCACTTCCACCTGGAAAATCACATCTTGCGGTGCCCACATCAGGCATAAACATAGTGTCACCCACAAATACCGACTCGTTATTAAGTACGTAGGCAACGTCTGCTGGCGTATGACCCGGAACATGCATGATTTCAAAGCGCATGTTACCCACTTCAAGAACATCACCCTCTTCAAATAATCTATCGAATTGAGCACCGTTAGGTAAAAACTCTTTCTCTAAATTAAACAGCGCTTTAAATATTTTTTGTACCTCAGTAATGCGTGCGCCGATGCCGATTTTGGCGTTATATTTGCGTTTAAAAAATGGAGCGGCTGACAAGTGATCAGCATGAGCATGGGTTTCCAAAACCCATTCAACTGACAAGCCCCGTTCATCTACAAAATTTGCAATTTTCTGTGCACTGGCGGTATGCACGCGGCCCGCGCTATAGTCAAAGTCTAATACCGGGTCGATGATTACCGCTTTTGAAGAAGCTTTATCCTCAACAACGTAAGTGAAGGTTTCACTGTCATTATCTAAGAAAGAAGTAATTTCAATATTCATGGTGATCTCCTAAATTTTGAAAAAGGTGGCATGCTTTCATGCCACCAACAAAAGCGTTTTACTTACAGCGCTTTTTTGCAGAAGTACCAGTCGACATAGTTGTAGCCCGCAGACTCACGACCTTCGGCATCTTCGATAGTGTGAGGAGGCGGTACAATTACTTCTTCACCAACCTTCCAGTTTTCAGGGGTAGCACAGCTGTTTGCATCGCTGGTTTGTAGCGCTTCAACCAATCTTACGAATTCATCGACTGCTCGACCGTTGCTCATTGGGTAGTACACCATAGCGCGAAGAATACCTTCTGGGTCGATAATGAACGTTGCTCGAACCGCAGACGTGTCGCTCGCACCAGGCTGAACCATGCCGTAAGCCTTCGCTACTTCCATCGACAAATCAGCAATGATTGGGAAAGGAATTGTTACGCCAAACTTCTCTTTAATGTTGCGAACCCAAGCAATGTGCGAATGCGTACTGTCAATAGAAAGGCCAAGTAGCTCAGTATTAAGTGAAGCAAACTTGTCAGCAGCATTGGCAAAACCGATGAATTCAGTAGTACATACTGGAGTGAAGTCAGCAGGGTGAGAGAAAAGTACTAACCACTTGCCTTTGTAATCAGAAAGTGACTTTTGACCGTGCGTTGTCTTTGCACAAAAGTCAGGTGCAGGGCGGTTAAGTTGCGGAAAAGTCACGTTGTTTTGAGTTTCTGTCGTCATGATTAAGCTCTCTTTTGTTTAAAGGTGTATTTAACTTACACATTTAATGTATAGTGAGTCATGAGGTTTTTCTAATATATTTTTTAGAATAGCTTCATCGGATTAATCGTTTAATGAAATTAGATAGGAATGAAATGATGAAAAAATTTTTTAAAGCACTTGTTGTAGGAGCGCTCTTAGCTAGCGCTTCAGGCCTCGTTGAGGCAAAAGAGAGCGACTTAGTAGACGGTCTAGCAGTAGTCATTACATCAGAAAATGAACAAGCTCAGATGATGGCGATGGTGCTATCGCTTCAAACGATAAAGGCGCATGGAAAAGAGGCACATATAACGTTGTGTGGTTCTGCGGGCGATTTAGCACTAAGCAGCACTGAAACAAAACCGATGAAGCCAATGGACGCCTCACCGTCGATGATGCTTAAAAAGTTAATTCAGTTAGGAGCAAAAGTAGAGCTTTGCCCACTTTATCTCCCTAATAAACCGGGTTCTGACAATGCACTAATAGAAGGAATTACCGTTGCTAAACCCGTTGAGGTAGCGGAGCGCTTACTAAATAGCAATTTTAAGAACTTAACGTATTAGTGTAGCGAAATGGAAGCCTTGGCTTTTAGTTGCCAAGCTTCCGCTTAATCACTACTGTTGTAAGCTTTTTTTCGTAAGGGGTCTAAACAATATTGAAAGTTTCAGGCTTTACTTGAAATGCTATGCCGCTTTATCTTCTTGTTGAAGAATATCTTCAAAAAACCAAGCGGCTAGTGCATAGCGCCCTTCAAGTTGAGACTTTGCGTAAACTGCCGATGCTTGTTGTCTAACGGTTTTCTCTTTTGTATTTCTTGCCGCTGCAATTTCTTGAGTGCTTAAGCCTTTTAGCATGAATAAGGCTACCTCTTTTTCGCTCGGGGTTAAGCTCCAATCATTGAACTGATTTTCGACCTCGTGCAAGTATTGCGCTTTCACATTTCGCAGCTTGTTATTCATAGAACTCAATCGTGCATTGGCGGTATTCAGCTCGGCGAGTAACAGCTTCGTTTTTCGGGTGCGTTTACGCATATCAAAGATAAGATAAACAGCCATCAAACCCGCAAGTAACACAATCATCGATTCTTCGATAATGTGTGAAGTAGGCACATTCAGTGACAAATCGACCATGACATCTCTGAAGTTTAAAAACATGATAAGCAATAAAAGGCTAGTAATTACTTTATCTTTCATTTTCTTTAAAAACAGTTAGTTAAGGCTTCATGGGACATATGTCTAATGACGATGAGACATATAAAGGAGAATACTAAAGGTATTAGTTTCTCTGGCGTCTGCTTATGAATACCCGTTATCTGTTCATCCTTTTAAGTTTTCTCGTGTCGAGCTTATTTTCAATCAGCAGCGTGGCGGCTGAAACGTTAAGTGCTATCACCAACAATACTACACAGCGCTTAAAGCAAATCTATAACGTTAACCCCGAAAAATTGCAGGATAACGTTAAAAGCATCAATCGTTGGTTACAAGGGCCAGCCTCTTTGCAGCTTATTGCACTGCCAAGCAATACACAAGGCGGTACCGATGAATATGAAGTAGGGGTGTTTTTTCCCTTTCGGTCACCTGCAGGCAGAGAGCTAGACGCTCAGCAGTTGTCTATTACCAACGCGCTGGATAACCTTCAGGAAACGCGGTTCAGACTCATGACAAGCGGTTTAATAAGAGAGGCACTGTGGCGGCGTCTCTTTGCAAAAGCCGAAGTAGATGGGCTTTTAAAAAAGCAAGAGTGGATTGCGTCGTTAGACGGTGTAATAGCAGGCTTGGCAAAAACTGGCGAGCTCGACCGCATCGCCTCATTAAGGTGGCAGCAGGAAAAGCTTTCACAGCAATTGGCGTTGAAAAAAGCGCAAATGGCGCTAGAGAAGGCGCAGAAACAATACAAACAGGTCACGGGTACTGATGTATTACCAGAGCAAGTTATCGAAGCTTTAGCCGGTGATCTTGAAAACAAGCTGCAAACACACCCTGAATTAAGGCTACTTACCCTGAGTCAATCTCAGATTGATATGAACCTGGCGCAGTCTGATCAATCACTTTCTCCTTGGGTGCTAGGCGTTATAGCAAGGCAACTTAGGGGGCCTGCGGGCAATGAGAACCTGCTTGGTGTGAGTATTAATATTCCGCTGCCAATGGGCGAAGGCAACTCTGCAAACAATTATGCCTCATGGAAAGCAACACGCGACGAACTTACCGAAGCATTGGCAGAAACGTACACACGCCTACAAACGCAGCTCAATGACGCATTGCAACAGGTTAACTACCTTACTGAAGCCACTAACAATCTAGAGGAGCAGGTTGAATTGGGTGTAGAGATCACCGACCTGTACCAACAGCAGGGTAGCGTGTTGCCCAAAACATTTTGGCTAGAGCAACTTATTGCCCAGCAGGAGCTTAAGCTAACGCTGTCGCTTAATCGTCTACGTCGCGCTGAAGCGATATCAAAAGTTAATCAAATCGCAGGAGTTACGCTTTGAAATTATTCACCTTTGTTTTCACAAGTTTGTTTCTGCTGCCAGCTATTGCTCAGACCGAAGTCCTAATCGATAGCCTTGGAAAGTTGAATTTAACCTACGTCAACGCAGCGCCGTCACAAAGCGTGCAAAAGGCGGTATCGACGGGCATTGTAGCGCCTTTTCCGGGATCGCAACTGCATCTTATGGCGCCTATGACGCCGCAGCAGGTGCAGTACCTTGTAGCCGATGGCACAGCCGTAAGCAAAGGGCAGAAGTTAGCTATGCTAAAAGGCAGTGAAGTACATCATTTTACTGAAAATTTAAAAGCCAAAACTGCTTTGCTTAAAATAAGCCAAAAACGGTTTAATGCGAACAAGCCCTTATTTGAAGCGAACGCCATATCACAGTCTACCTGGTTTTCTATCGCACAAGCTTATTACGACGCAAAACTTGCCTGGGGGCACTTAGACCATTTTGCTGAAATGTTTGAGTCAGACGAAGATGATGATATTGGATATTTGTTAGCCCCAGAGGCGGGCTTATTTTTATACGCAAACGGTGAGAAAGACGCAGAGGCAACGCGGCTAGGCAGCATAATTAGCAATAATTCACTCAGAATTAAGACCATGGTAAGCGCCGATGAAGCAAGCCTAATATCAGCAATAGAAACCGCGAACTGCCAAGTTCAAGTTGCGCGTACAGACGCAATAGTTAACGAGTATCTTACTTCAGTGTGGTCTGAGCCACTGCCTGAAAGCTGCAACCTGAAATTAGGCCAGCGCGCGCAAGTCAGCGGTCACTTTCAGCTTAAAGCTTTGAAAATTCCCGCACAAAGCGTGTTTTACCTGAACGGCCAATCGTCGGTATTCGTGCGCTCTGGTAACGTGCTTAACGTTATCCCTGTAGAGGTAGTAGGGCAAAGTGGTGCAGACGCGCTCTTAATCAAAGCAACGCCACAGCTTAATAACCAGCCGGTGCTTTCCTCATCGGTAAGCGCAGTGCAAGGTGTGCTTATTGGACTAGGAGAGATGGAGTGATAGCCCGAATTATACAATTTTCGCTTGTACAGAGGTTGTTTGTACTTAGTGCTTTCATTGGGCTGACTGCTTTTGGAATTAACGCGTGGTTGAACCTGCCTGTCGATGCATTTCCTGATATATCGCCAACACAAGTTAAGGTCATCATGAAAGCAAATGGCATGACCGCAGAAGAAGTAGAAGCGCAAATAACCCAGCCCATAGAAACCGAGCTGCTAGGTATTCCACACCAAACCATTTTGCGTTCAACCACGAAATACGCCATTACATCCATAACGCTAGATTTTGAACAAGGCACAGATATATATTGGGCCAGGCAGCAAGTAAGCGCACGCTTAGCAAGCGTGGCCAATTTACTGCCAGCCATTGCCGAAGGCGGGCTCGCGCCTATGAGTACCCCTTTGTCTGAAATGTTTATGTTCACCATTGAAAATCCAAATCTTTCGCTGCAAGAGCGCAAGCATATTCTCGATTGGCAAATACGCCCTGTACTTCGTACCGTAGCCGGCGTTGCCGATGTGAACGTATTGGGCGGGTTTACTCGAACATTTCAGTTTGCGCCCGATTTGTCGCGCTTAGTTGCCTATGGGTTTAGTTTAAATCAACTCGAAACAGCTCTGGCCGAAGCCAATATGAATGGAAGCGTTGGGCGAGTGCGAGCAGGCGCCGACTCACTTGTGATCAGAACGCAAAGCCGCGCCACAAGCCTTGAAGAGCTCGCGGAGTTAGTAGTAGGCAATGTAGGCGGGCAGCCGGTAAGACTGTCTGATCTCGGTACGCTCTCCCTTGGCAGCCTTACGCGCTATGGCGGGGTAACCCGAAACGGAGAAGAGACTACTCAAGCGTTAATCGTAGCGCTAAAAGACAGTAACACAGCCAGCGTTGTTGAAGGGGTAATGGAAAAGCTAAATGCGCTGAAAGCTACGCTGCCAGAGGGGACCGAGCTTAACGTTTTTTACAACCGTAAAACGTTAATCGATACCGCTGTTGGCACCCTTACCAATGCGCTCACACAAGCTGTACTTATCGTTATTGTTGTATTGGCTGTGTTTCTTGGCAATGTGCGCGCGTCTTTCGTGGTTGCGCTGGTTATTCCTATTGTTGTGCTGCTTACGTTTCTTGCTATGAGTATGACGGGCATTACAGCGAACTTGATGAGCCTAGGCGGGTTGGTCATTGCAATTGGTATGCTGGTAGATGCGTCGGTGGTTGTGGTTGAAAATACCCTATCGCAGCTTGGCGCGAATAAACCGTTACCTCGCCTTCATTTGGTGTATCGTGCCACCCGCGAGGTAGCGATACCAGTAATTGCAGGTACCATTATTGTTATCGTGGTATTCATGCCTCTTCTAACGTTAACCGGGCTAGAAGGTAAATTGTTTTCACCGGTAGCTACCACCATTGTTTACGCCATGATTGCCTCACTGGTCACTGCATTTACCCTTATTCCCGTGGTTGCTTCGTTTTTACTTTCGTCCAAAGACGGGGGTGTGCCGGGGTATTTGCAATCTCTTCAGTTAGCCTATCGACGCTCTTTAACGTTCGTCCTTAATCACGCTAAATTAACAGGCGTAGTGGCACTTAGTTTACTGGTTTTAAGCGGTCTTTTGTTCTCGATAGCGGGCAAAACCTTCATGCCGGTCATGGATGAAGGCGATATTATTGTGCAATTTGAAAAGTCGCCAACCATATCGCTCTCATCATCACTTGAAATAGACAAACAAATAGAGCGCATGCTGTTAGCGTCGTTTCCAGAGATAGAGCAAGTTGTAGCGCGAACTGGCTCAGACGAATTGGGGCTAGATCCCATGAGCTTAAATGAAACCGACGTTTTTATGCAGCTTGCGCCCTCAGATACCTGGCGCTTCAGCAATAAGCAAGCGCTGGAAGCGGCCATACGAGAATCGCTTCAGGCCTACCCGGGTATAAACGTTGGCTTTACGCAGCCTATACAAATGCGCGTGTCTGAAATGCTAACCGGCACAACGGGTATGGTGGCCATCAAAATTTTTGGTGCTGACATGCAAACACTGTCGGATATCGCGAATAACGTGGCTAACGTTGTGCGAAAGCAAGAGGGCGCAGTAGACACGAATGCCACGCTAATTGAAGGCGGTGACTTCCTTAGCATTATTCCCAAACCAGGTGTGGCCATGGCGTTTGGAATGACTAACGCGGCACTTTCACGCTATCTAAAAATGCAGGTTACCGGTATTCAGGTGGGAGAAGTAATAAAAGGCAGAGTGCGCACGCCAATCTACTTTGGCGAGTTAGAGCAGGGGCAGGCCGCTATCCTATCACCAGATGTACTTAACAGCATGATGGTACTTATGCCCTCGGGCCAAGAGCTAATGCTCTCTGATATTGCAAACATTACCCGCACACAGGGCCCAGCAGTTATTGAACGAGAAAAAGCTATGCGCTTTGCTGTTGTAACCACAAATGTTGAAGACCGAGATTTAGTGGGGTTTGTTGAGGCAACGCAAAAAGCTGTTCGTTCTAGCGTGTCTTTACCATCAGGCTATGCCATAGAGTACGGCGGCGAATTTGAAAACCAAATACGCGCAACGAATAACCTGCTTACGGTAATACCTTTGGTAATCGCTGTAATTGTACTGATATTGTTTACTATTTTTGGTTCGTTGAAACTGGCTGCACTGGTTATGGCTAATGTGCCTTTTGCAGTAATGGGCGGTGTTTACGCGCTGTTTATTACCGGCGAATACATCTCAGTTCCGGCTTCAGTGGGCTTTATAGCGCTACTCGGAGTGGCAGTGCTAAACGGTGTGGTAATGGTGTCGCATTACGAATCATTGAAAAGGCAGTCGTTATCGCTATCTGAGCGCGTAGCAAGCGGGGCGGTATCGCGTTTACGCCCTATTTTAATGACCGCTACCACGGCAATGTTTGGCTTACTACCTTTGGCGTTTGCATCAGGGCCTGGTGCAGAAATTCAAAAGCCGCTGGCGATAGTCGTAATCGGCGGGTTAATTTCATCCACGCTTATCACATTATATCTTCTACCTATTGGCTATCACTATTTGGAGCGCCGTCAAAATGGATAAATCCCAGCTATTAACGTTGTTTATCGACAAAGAAATGGAAGCTGATGTGGTAGATTGCCTAATTCAGTTTGATAGTGTGAGCGGTTTTACTGTATCCCCCTGTTTTGGCTTTAGCCGCGAGAGCGCCCATCTGAACAAGGCCGAGAAAGTGGCTGGAGGTCGGCACATGCTGAAGGTAGAGGTAGTCCATAACAGTGAATACGCGCAAGCAATGTTGCAAGCGCTAAAGGCACTTAACGGCCGAAATGCCATACGCTATACCATAACGCCAGTATTTGATGAGGGCCACATAGTTCAAAAAACGCTGTAAGCCAGCATGTGTACTAAGAGATATACGTCGCTAGTGCGGCCTGCTTATAACATTGCAGCGACTAAGCGCGCCTAAACTGCATGCGCATAAAAGTAACCATCGCCACACATACAACGCTTTTCTGATAAACTGTTTTCGAAGATCGCCCGTTTAAAGCGGTACAGCATAATGGCATCTATAAAAACAAAACAAAGGATCGTGTATGAGTAGTAACACCCGAGATGCAGCCTCATCAAAGGCTAGCACAGAACAGGAAACCGCATTTAGCGTAATTGATAAGCCTACGTTTTTTGGCTCACTCTTCCTTCTTCTTTCCGTCACTATTCCCCTTATTATTTGGCCCGATCAAGGCGCACAGTGGGTAGCCACGGCCAAAGAATTCGTTACAAGCAAACTGGGCGTTTTATACCTTCTACTCGGTGTGGGCGCTGGTGGCTTCATGGTGTACATCATGTTCAGCGATATCGGCCAAATAAAACTGGGCGAGCCTGAAGAAAAGCCTGAGTTCTCGCCTGTATCCTGGGCTGCCATGCTGTTTTGTGCCGGTATTGGGGCGTCTATATTGTACTGGTCTATGATTGAGTGGGTGTACTACTACCAAGCCCCACCGTTTCACATAGAAGGCGAAACCCCTGAAGCCGCCAAATGGGCCGCGGCCTACGGCATATTCCACTGGGGGCCGTTAGCCTGGGCTATTTACCTTATTCCTGCGGTACCTATTGCCTACTTTTATTACGTACGTAACCACAGCGTACTTAAAATATCCGAAGCCCTAATGCCGGTAATAGGCGAGAAAATGGCTCACGGCTGGCTAGGTAAAATTATCGATATCAGCTTTATCTTCGGCATGCTAGGCGGCGGGGCGACCACGCTAGGCTTGGCGGCACCTATGATAAACGAAGGGGTGCACGAACTATTCGGTGTACCTAAATCGCTGACTACGCAGGTGCTGGTGCTAATAACCTGTACAGCTATATTTGGCTACAGCGCGTATGTTGGCCTTAAAAAAGGCATTAAGCTGCTGTCAGACATTAACTTTTGGCTGGCCGTAGGGTTACTGCTATTTATCTTCATTGTTGGGCCCACGCTATTTATGGCCAATACGGGCCTAGACGCCCTTGGCCGAGTAATGAGTAACATCATTAAAATGGCCACATGGCTAGAGCCGTTCGCCGAATTCAACGGCTTTGAAGACACCCATTTCCCGCAAGACTGGACTATTTTCTACTGGGCTTGGTGGCTGGTGTTCGCGCCAAGTGTAGGCTTATTTATTGCCCGTATTTCAAGGGGCCGTACCATTCGTACTATGGTGGCGGGCTCAATGTTCTTCGGTACTATGGGGTGCTTCTTATTCTTCATGGTAATGGGCAATTACGGCCTGTATTTACAGCTATCTGGCGAACTAGACGTAGTTACCATACTGAATCAACAAAGCCCAACAGCAGCCATTTTTGCCATGCTGCACACGCTGCCGCTAGACTACTTAGTTATTGCAGTGTTTACGCTACTGGCGCTTATATTTACCGCCACAACCTTCGATTCCATTTCTTACATTTTGGCAGCCGTAGTGCAAAAAGAAGTAGACGAAGAGCCACTGCGCTGGAACCGCTTATTCTGGGCCTTTGCGCTATCTTTCATGCCTATAGTGCTTATGTTTGTGGGTGGGTTAGAAACACTGCAAACCGCTTCGATAATAGGTGGCGTGCCGCTATTAGCTGTGGCCTTTATGCTGTGTATTTCAATTGTAAGGGCCGCAAACTACGACATGCGTTACCAGCCCGACTACTCGGTAAAAGAAATTAACATAGGCGAGTTCCCAGACGACGACCCATGGAGCGAAGAGGGCAGCTGGGATCTTGAAGAAGTTGAAGAAGAAGTGCCCATAGCCGCAAAACCCAAACCGCGCGGGCCGAAAGACCACATTGAAGGCGACCCGCACAGTAAGCCATCGCGACTGTAGGCTTTACCGAACAGGTCATAAATAATAGTTAACTTATAAATAGTGATTAAGTGACCCGTAAGTTATAAAGCAAAGCGCTGCCAAAAGGTGGCGCTTTTTTCATCTTGAAGCGCCACAATTAACTTTCACAAAAGGCGTGCTGTGTTAACGTAGCTGCCGTAAAAAGCACTGTTTCTAAGCAACAACGTTCAAGCAAATAGCAGCATGTCAGTAAAGAATTACCAAAAATTCTACCAGCCACTACGAGCCGTGAATTCAGAAGACTTCGGCCGCTGTTTTTATTGCGGCTGCGAAACTGCACGCCAAGACTTTATCCCGCCCATAAAATTCATTCACGACTGGCAAAGCGGGCACCTGCAGGCCGACTTTATTTCCGTACCTTCATGCAACGAATGCTTCGACCTATTAAAAAACGAAAACAACGGCACCCTAGAGCCCAGAATAAGCACCTTAAAAAAGCGATTGGCAGAAAAGTACAATAAGGCCATTAGGGTATATAACCACTGGAGCATGGAAGAAATTGAAGAAATGGATGCCGCATTTCAAATAAGCCTAAAAGGCGGTATGCGATTGGGCAAAGAAACCCTTTCACGACTTCAATTTGCTGGGTTCGACTATGAAATAAACGGAAGCATAACGCGAGTGGCCAAACCCCAGCGCGAAGTGTTTAACGTGTTCGACGAAGAGTTTAGCAGTTTTAGGGAAGCGCTAGCCTTTGCCAGCGCTACCTACAAAATAAAGAAAAGCCGACTAAGCCAGCTTTATTTCGACAACGATGAAAGCTTTGATAGGGCGATTGAGGTTTTTCATGGGTTGGTTGAGGGTAGACCTTGATAATTTAATTTCTGGTTTTGCGCGCCGGAGTCAGAGGTTCGAACCCTATCGAGGCCACCATTTTTTCAAATTTAACCGTTAACCCCAAAAGCAAAATATTTTAGAGGTCGAGTATGTGTTGCAAGGGCGCAACCATCACTCTTGACCGTTTTTTAAGAAGTACAAGTCAGAAAACCCCATTTTTACAAACTCGGTATCTCTGAAGTTTCTTACGGTCTTTTTGTCTTTGCTGATAGCAGCAAGTTGCTGTTCAGTTTGCAGGAACTGGGAAAGGTCTATTCCTT
>NZ_BLIJ01000030.1:0-2955 GCF_009811475.1 Alteromonas sp. KUL150 | reverse complement strand
GAAAACTGTATAACCGCTATTATAAACTCAATTAGCGCCAATAATTACCGTATTAAAAAAAGCGGGTGGCAAATTCATAGCGCGAGATCGCGTGTTCGAATTGCGCCGAGTGTTCTATTTTTAAGGGCTACGACCCAATTCTGTTATTTTAAAAATCTCTTTTTTTGAAATATGTAGCAACTTTGACCAGCTTTTGTTTTTTCTACTCTTTGGCTAATCGTGATAATGTTCTTGTCTTAATAGCGTTGATATGACAAAGAATTATGAACTTTTTTGAAATAAAATCATTGGAAGATATTTCAATCCTGCGCGAATCCTCTGAAGTTGAATGTAAACTAGCCAACGGAAAAGATGGAAAGGGCGCATTGCCAAATGATATGTGGGAAAGTTACAGCGCCTTCGCTAATACTGATGGCGGTACGATCATACTTGGGCTTAAGGAAAAAAAGGGAAGATTCTCTATTTCTGGGATTGAGAATATAGAGCAAGTTCGCACGGATTTATTTAACGTAGGCAACAATAGGAACAAAGTTAGTCTCAATATAATTTCGAACAATGATGTAAAAGAAGTCAATATTGATGGTAAGAAGCTATTAGTTATTTACGTGAGGCGAGCCACTCGTCAAGAAAGACCTATCTATTTAAATGGCAACCCCATCGGTTATACCTATGTTAGAGCTAACGAATCCGATCAGCGGCTACAGCTTGAGCAGGTAAAGAGAATGCTTGCGGAGCAAGTAGAAGACTCTCGAGATAGTGAGATATTGCCGTTTTACGGCATGGAAGATATTGATTTTGAGTCTTTACGTATATATCGGCAAACTTATGCTAATTTAAATCCCGCTCATCCTTGGAACGAGTATGATAACCAACGCTTTCTGAAAATGATTGGTGGCTGGAGGGTAAACAGAGAAACTGGTGAAGAGGGCATGACGGTCGCAGGGCTTCTTATGTTTGGAACTCATCCTGTGATACAGGAAAAGTTTCCCTATTACCTTTTAGATTATCAGGAACGTCCAGAAGCAAAGACTGAGAAAAGGTGGGTTGATAGGCTAACATTGGATGGAACTTGGTCTGGCAATTTGTATGACTTTTCGAGAAAAGTATATAGAAAGCTTATTGAAGATTTGAAAGTTCCTTTTGAACTAAAAGAAGGTTTGAGGCAGGAAGATACTCCTGTTCACATTGCTCTTCGAGAAGCTCTTGCTAACACTATAATTCACGCTGATTATACTGGAAGAGCATCTATTTTGGTTGTGAAGCGGCCCGACATGTTTGGGTTTAGAAACCCAGGTCTAATGCGTGTACCTATTGAAGTGGCATTGCAAGGTGGGGAGCCTGATTGTAGAAATCGATTGCTTGCGCAAATGTTTAGGTACGTCAAATTTGGAGAGCAAGCTGGCTCTGGATTGCCCAATATCTTAGATGGTTGGAAAAGTCAGCATTGGAAAGTACCACTGTTGCATGAAGCAACTAATCCATATGATCAAACATTGTTAGAATTGAGAATGATTGATCTATACCCTCAAAAAATTGTAAGGGAGCTCACTAGTGTTTTTGGTGACAAGTTCACAAATTTGACTGAACTAGAAAGAACAATAGCTATTACAATTTATTCTGACTTTTATCTTACTCATCATCAGCTTTGCACTCAAATATCAGCGCACACAAGAGAAGTGACACTTGCATTAGTTAAGTTGGAGAGAATAAAAGTAATTTGTTCGACAGGAGAACATAAAGGGAAAGTATATCATCGTCCTGATGTAGAGGTTCCAACGCCAGATAATGCTCTAGGGCAATTTTTAGCCGAAAACTTACAAGTAACCAAGCCTAAGAGCTTGTCAGAAAAACATCCGGAGTTAAGTCCGGAGTTAAGTCCGGAGTTAAGTCCGGAGCTAAGTTCTGTACTTCTGGCTAATGAGAGTAAATGGAAAGAGCTTGAGAAAATAGCTGCTCCTGTAAAAGGAAATACTAGAAAATTAGGAAGAGAAAAAGTCGAAGAAGCCATAATTAAACTCTGCGAAGGTAAATTAATCAGCCTGAATGACTTAGCAAATTTACTTGAAATGAAGCCAGACACATTGCGGAAAAATTACCTAAACCCTTTAGTGGCCTCAGAGAGGCTAAGTCTTGCTTATCCAACAAAACGGCATCATCCTAAACAGGCATATTGGTCAGGTGTTGTAGAGAATAAAAAAGACTAAGTACACTTGTTTACAGAACTTCAAGTAAAAGCATCTGAGCCGCTATGCGGCTCTAGTGGCAAGACTTATCCCCTACGACACAGCAAAAGCTCGGTATCGCTTCAATTCCATAACTTATATTTTAAACCCTTATATAGAAAACGAATCTCTTTGCTAATAGGTATTGAAACACTTATTAGCAAAGCAGAAAGACTGAAAGCACTTATGCTTTAAAGCACCAAAAAAGAAATAGCAGAAATGGATGCGGCGTTTCAAATAAGCCTAAAAGGCGGTATGGGACTAGGTAAAGAAACACTGTCACGACTTCAATTTGCTGGGTTCGACTATGAAATAAATGGCAGCACAACGCGGGTGGCAAAACCACAGCGCGACGTGTTCAAAGTATTCGATGAAGAATTTAGCAGCTTTAGAGAAGCGCTAGCCTTTGCCAGCGCTACCTACAAAATAAAGAAGAGCCGGCTAAGTCAGCTTTATTTCGACAACGATGAAAGCTTTGATAGGGCGATTGAGGCTTTTCATGGGTTGGTTGAAGGTAGACCCTGAAAATTTAAGTGATGGTTTTGCGCTCCGAAGTCAGATGTTCGAACCCTATCGGCCCACCATTATTCTTGACCGTTCTTTAAGAAGTACAAATCAGAAAACCCCATTTTTACAAATTCGGTATCTCTGAAGTTTCTTACGGTTTTTTTGTCTTTACTGATAGCGGCAAGTTGCTGTTCAGTTTGCATGAACTGGGAAAGGTCTATTCCCT